>DASTNU010000314.1:0-3618 GCA_035720605.1 Longimicrobium sp.
GCGAAAAGCAAGCGGTAAAACCAAGCCGTAGTGGTACATAAACAGATGCAGCTGGCGTGCGGAGATCGCCGTTCAGCCGCTCTCGCCACCCGGCCCGAGGCGCGCGCATCCCACTTTTGTGTGGCGAATCCAGATACCGAATGCGACAATCATGAGATGGAAGAGCTGGCAACCCGGAATCCCACGTACGAAGGGCCCCACGCGGGGTCAACGGAATTGACGGAGGAGAGCCCGGCGTCATCCCGGATCCCGAAAACGAACCGGGGCAGGGAGGAGACCGGGAAACGCCAGAGATACGGAGAATTTTCCTCCGTATCTCTGGCCGTTCTCTGCGCCTCTGTACCCTCTCGCCCTTGCTGTTCCGGGTTCGGCGTCAGAGCTCGCGCAGCACGGCGTGGAGGTCGGCGGAGAGGACGCGCAGGACGGCCGTACGCTCCTCCTGGAGGTAGAAGTGGCCGCCGGGAAACAGGCGCATGGTGAACGGCCCGCCGGTGTGCCGCCCCCACGCCTGCAGCTGCTCGCGGCTCACCTTGGGGTCCGTGAGCCCGCCATAGGCGGTGACGGGGCAGGGCAGCGGGGGCTGCTCCCGGAACTCGTACGTCTCGTGGATGGCCACGTCGGCGCGCAGGGTGGGCAGCAGCACCGCCATCAGCTCGGGATGCTCCAGGACCTGCGGCGGAATGCCGCCCAGCTCCTGCAGCTCCGCCAGGAACTCCGCGTCGGGAAGGTGGTGGGTGGGGGGCCGCCCGGAGGGCAGGTCCGGGGCGCGGCGCCCCGACGCGAACAGGTGCACGGGCCCCGGCCGCCCGCGGGCGCGCAGTGCGCGCGCCAGCTCGAAGCCGATCAGCGCGCCGTTGCTGTGCCCGAAGAGCGCAAAGGGCAGGGACAGCAGCGGCTCCACCGCGTCGGCCAGCGCCTGCGCCAGCGGCGGCACCCGGTCGAACGCCGGCTCCGCGACCCGGTTCTCCCGCCCGGGCAGCTGCACCGGGCACACCTCCACCTCGGGCGGCAACGCATCCGCCCAGCCGCGAAACGCCGATGCCCCGCCGCCCGCGTGGGGCAGGCAGAACAGGCGAAGCCGCGCCCGCGGCGACGGGCGCGGCCGGACGATCCAGCGGTCGGGAGAAGGCGGCTTCACAGCGGTACTCGTTCGAGCGGCGGCCGAAAAAGGGCGTGTAAGGTAACTGACGGAAGCTGCAAGGCAAGGTCTCATCCAGGCGAAGCCGCCCTCCCTTCCCTCCTGCTCAGGTCTGCTTGGTGGTGTCGGGCGGCGGATCGTTGCGCAGACCCGACCCGAAGTACCCGCCCGACGTGGTCTGCACCGAGTCCTGCGCCGACGTGCTCCACCTGGAGCCCGGCGCCGCCTCCGGCTCCGTCGCCCCGCGGGCGCAGCCGGCCGGAAGCAGCAGCGCCGCGGCGGTGAGCGCGGCGCCGTACGACAGCCTTCTCATAACGTCCCTCCCAGCATGCGGGCGCCGCGGCCGCGACGGCCCTTCGCGGCGCGCCCAGCCCGGCGCCGTTCCCTAGTCTTTCAGATTGAGTCTGAAAGTGTTAGGACAATAGGGGACGTGGCGAGTGAGCGCAACACGCATTTTGTCTATCTGCTGCCGAGATGGCGCAAAGTGCGCCCTTCTTGCCCGCGGCGGCCCGGGGCGCCAAGATGGGACGCTCTGGACAGGGGCAGGATCACCCGCGACCACGGACCATCCAATGCCGCGCAACTGGCTGCTGAAGAGCGAGCCCGGCGTGTATTCCATCGAGCACCTGCGCCGCGACGGCCGCACCGGGTGGGAGGGGGTGCGGAACTACCAGGCCCGCAACTTCATCCGCGACACCATGCAGCCGGGCGACCGGGTGCTGTTCTACCACAGCAATGCGGACCCGCTGGGGGTGGCCGGCCTGGCGCGGGTGGCCGGCGCGGCCTATCCCGACGCCACCGCGCTGGACCCGGAGAGCGCCTACTACGACCCGCGCGCCAGCGAGGCGGAGCCGCGGTGGTACCGGATGGACGTGGAGTTCGTGGAGGCGTTCCCCACCGTGGTGACGCTGGACACGCTGCGCGCCACCCCCGGGCTGGAGAAGATGCCGCTCCTCAACAAGAGCCGGCTTTCCGTGCAGCCCGTCACGGACGAGGAGTACGGGATCATCGTGGGGCTGGGGCGGGGTGGGTGAAAGGGTGAAAGGGTGAAAGGGTGAAAGGGTGAAAGGGTGAAAGGGTGAAAGGGTGAAAGGGTGAAAGGGTGAAAGGGTGACGGGGTGAACGGGTGCCGACGCGCCGTGTCCGCCTTCGCGCCCGGGCGGCTGAAGCCGCGGCTGGAACTGCGGAAAGCCCCGCAAACTGCGCGGGGCTTCGACTGCACGACGACGACGCGGCGACAGTCCGCGCAGGCGGACTTCGTGATATTGCAGCAGCGGTTTCAACCGCCGGGCGAGGGGCGAGCGGGACCGGCAGGTGTTGATCCGGCCAGTTCTTTCCCGGGCCGCTGAAGCCGCGGCTACAGTCCGCGCAGGCGGACTTCGTGATGTTGCAGCAGCGATTTCAACCGCCGGGCGAGGGGCGAGCGACACCGGTAGGTGTTGATCCCGCCAGCTCTTTCCCGGGCGGCTGAAGCCGCGGCTGGCACTGCGGAAAGTCCCGCAAGCTGCGCGGGGCTTCGACTGCAACGGCTTGCGACGCCACGAGCTGTCACCCTGAGGGAGCACCGGCGCCCTACGCCGCCTGCCGCCGCTGCTCGGCCAGCTGCTCCTGGAACGCCGTGCCGGTGGCGAGCTCGATGGCCTCCACCACCGCCCGCGCGATCCGCGGCTGCTCCTTGATCACCGGCCAGTTCTCCCGGACGAACTCCTTGAGGTTGCGCACCTTGCGCTGAATGCGGATCTCGGCGGCCTCGTCCACGCGCGGGCCCACGCTGCGCACGAAGTCCAGCATGGCCTCGTGCTCGCTGGGCTCCAGGCGCACCGGCGGAATCGCGGGCACCGCCACGGGCACGGCGGGCACGGGCTCCGCGGGGAGCACCAGGGCCGGCAGCCGGGGCGGGTCCCAGCGAAACGAGGTGCCCTCGCGCGTCTTGCCGCGGAAGCGGCCGTTGTCGTGCACGTGCGCGAAGCTCTCGTCCAGCGTGTACAGGTAGCGCCCGATCCCCCACTGCACCGCGGCGCGCTTCATGGCGCCGGACAGCCCGCCCTTCACCCCCTCCACGTCGGTGTTCTCGGCGCCGTCCCACTTGGTGACCCACTCGTGGCCCACGCGAATGGAGAGCCCGCACATCACCCCGCCGTCGGGGCCGGGCTTGAACTCGTTGCGCCAGTTCTCCGGCCCCACCACGTCGTCCAGGCGCATCTGGATGGCGCGGTTGGTGACGTACGGCACCGTGATGGCCCACACGCGGCCGTGCTTTTCGCCGGCCTGCTGAATGCGCCACTCGATCTCGTCGGGCTGAAAGAAGTCCTGCAGCGCCTTGAAGTTGATCTCCGACATCGCGTCCTCCCTCTCGCTCGCCACCGCCGGCGGCGCGGTGAATCTCCCTATCTTCGGATTATCTTCGGTATTTGCACCCCCCGTGTCAAGGGCGATGGAGGAGCGCCGGGGAAGATGTCAGGGTGTGGACGGGGTGTGGA
>DASTNU010000315.1:0-2978 GCA_035720605.1 Longimicrobium sp.
GGGGACAAGTTCCCGGCGTTCCTGCACATGGCGCCGGAGGAGAACCCCTTCCTGGGGTGGCGGGCCATCCGCGTGTGCCTGGACGAGCCCGAGATCTTCCGCACGCAGCTGCGCGCCCTGGGCCGGGCCATGGCCCACGGCGACGTGCGCATCATGCTGCCGCTGGTGAACGAGATCAGCGAGGTGCAGCGCAGCCGCGCGCACCTCGACGAGGTGCTGGCGCAGCTGCGCGCCGAGGGGCACTCCGTCCCCGACCGCTACTCGCTGGGGGCGATGATCGAGACGCCCGCGGCGGCCATGCTGGCGCCGGAGCTGGCGCGGCACGTGGACTTCTTCTCCATCGGCACCAACGACCTGGTGCAGTACACGCTGGCGGTGGACCGCGGCAACTCGCGGCTGGCGCGCCTCTACAACCCCTTTCACCCCGCCGTCGTGCGGCTGCTGGACCTGGCCACCCGCGCCGGGAACGAGGCGGGGATCGAGGTGAGCGTCTGCGGCGAGCTGGCCGCCAACCCGGTCGGCGCATTTCTGCTCATCGGGATGCGGGCCGGCTCGCTCTCCGTGGCGCCCTCGTCGCTGGCGGAGATCAAGAAGGTGATCCGCTCGGTGACCTACGCCGAGGCTGCCGAGGCGGCGCGCGAGGCGCTGGCGGCCGGCACCCCGGACGAGGTGGCCATGGGGCTCACCGAGCGGCTGGGGCGCATGCTGGACCTGGCCAAGTTCAACGGCGGGCACAACTTGTCCGGAGAGTAGCGGAGCAGTAGCTTCCGCTCGTCCGGACGGGGCCTTCCGACCCGTCCGCCGCATCCTCCCCCGAAAGACAGGCACGCACCGTGGCACGACGCCAGCTCTTCACCTCGGAGTCCGTCACCGAGGGGCATCCCGACAAGATCGCCGACCAGATCTCCGACGCCGTGCTGGACGCCATCCTGGAGGCGGACCCCGCCGGCCGGGTGGCGTGCGAGACGCTGGTGACGACGGGGGTGGCCGTGGTCGCGGGCGAGATCACCACCAGCACCTACGTCGACATCCCCGCCATCGTGCGCGGCACGCTCAAGGGGATCGGCTACACCGACGCGCAGTACGGCATCGACGGCAACACCTGCGCGGTGATGACCACCATTGACCAGCAGTCGCCCGACATCGCCATGGGGGTGAACACGGGCGGCGCGGGCGACCAGGGGATGATGTTCGGCTACGCCACGCGCGAGAACGACGAGCTGATGCCCCTCCCCATCCTGCTGGCCCACCGGGTGACCAGGCGGCTGGCGGACGCGCGCAAGAACGGGCGGGTGGACTGGCTGCGGCCGGACGGCAAGAGCCAGGTGACGGTGGAGTACGAGGGCGACCGCCCGGTGCGGGTGGACACGGTGGTGGTCTCCACGCAGCACGAGCCCACGGTGGACGCGGAGCAGATCCGCGCGGAGATCATCGAGCACGTGATCGCGCCGGTGATGCCGGAGGGGCTGTTCGACCTGGAGAACTGCACCATCCACGTGAACCCCACGGGGCGCTTCGTGATCGGCGGGCCGCACGGCGACGCGGGGCTCACCGGGCGCAAGATCATCGTCGACACCTACGGCGGGATGGGGCGCCACGGCGGCGGCGCGTTCAGCGGCAAGGACCCGACGAAGGTGGACCGCTCGGCGGCGTACGCGGCGCGGTGGGCGGCCAAGAACGTGGTGGCGGCGGGGCTGGCGGAGCGCTGCGAGATCCAGCTGGCGTACGCCATCGGCGTGGCGGAGCCGGTGTCGATCCGGGTGGACACCTTCGGCACGGGGCAGGCGGACGAGGCGGCGATCGAGGCCGCGGTGGGGCAGGTGTTCGACTTCCGCCCCCTCGCCATCATCGAGGCGCTGGGACTGCGCACCCCCATCTACAAGCCGACGGCGGCGTACGGCCACTTCGGCCGGCACCCGGAGATGCAGGAGAACGGCCGCGCGCTGCAGCTGTTCCCGTGGGAGCTGGTGGATCGCGTGGACGACCTGCGGACGGCGTGCGGGTTGGGGTGAGGGTGACAAGGTGAAGGGGTGACAGGTGAAGGGGTGACAGGGTGACAGGGTGACGAGGTGACGGGGTGAAGGGGTGATGGGGTGATGGGGTGAAAGCCGGCTCCGCGCCCGGCGGTTGAAACCGCTGCTGGAAGGTCACCAAGTCCGCCTGCGCGGACTGCGCGCGGGCGGGTGCGGTGCAGTTCTCCCCCTCTCCGCGAGGGACGAGCGGGGAGGGGGTCGGGGGGAGGGGCCCTCGCGGACGCAGACCGGTTCCCGTCGTCGCGCGTGCAATTCTCCCCCTCTCCTCGCGCAGTTTGCGAGGGGAGGGGGCCGGGGGGAGGGGCACAGCGGCCCGCAACCTGCTGCCCGGGAACGGAAGGAGCGGGAACCAGGCAGCCACCGAAGCCATGATCAAGATACGCGTCCAGAGCCTGGGGCTCGACCAGAACACCAAGTCGCCGGTGGTGATCCTGCAGGAGGAGGAGGGCGCGCGCGTCCTCCCCATCTGGATCGGGCCGGCGGAGGCGAGCGCCATCGCCATGGAGCTGGCCGGGATGAAGTTTCCCCGCCCGCTCACCCACGACCTGTTTCCGCTCCTCATCCGCGGCCTGGGGGGCACGCTCACGCGCGTCCTGATCACCCGCGTGCACGACAACACCTACTACGCGGAGCTGGTCATCCAGCGCGGCGACGAGGTGTTCACCGTGGACGCGCGGCCGTCGGACTCCATCGCCATCGCGCTGCGCACCCAGGCCCAGCTGTTCACCACCGAAGACCTGCTGACCAACGCCTCCATCGAGATGCCCTCCGCCTCCGACGCGCCGGACTTCTCCGGCTCGTCCCCCGAGGGTGGTGAGGCCGCCGAAGGGCCGCAGCCGGGGCTGAACCCGGAGCAGCTCAAGGAATACCTGCGCAAGCTGGACCCCGAAGACCTGGGACGCTTCAACCCGTGACCGTTTCTCTCCCGCGCCGGCGGGCGGCGCG
>DASTNU010000316.1:0-2434 GCA_035720605.1 Longimicrobium sp.
TGTCCTCTACGGCCCCACCGAGGCGGCGATCATCTGCGCCGCGCACCGGCTGGGCGGCGCACCCGCCACGCGGCAGATGGTGGGGCGGCCGCTGGGGAACGCCGCGCTCTACGTGCTGGAGCCGGGCGGAAGCATCGCGCCCGTCGGCGTTCCCGGCGAGCTCTGCCTGGGCGGGCGGAGCGTGGCGAGGGACTACCTGGGGCGGCCGGAGCTGACGGCGGAGCGCTTCGTCCCCGATCCGTTCTCCGCGGAGCCGGGCGCGCGGCTGTACCGCACCGGCGACCGGGTGCGCCGGGTGGAAAGTGCGTCAGTGCGCGAGTGCGTGGGTGCGTTGGTGGGGGATTCGAACGGGGCCGGCCACGAGCAGCGAAGCCAGTCGCCTTTCACTCACGCACTCCCGCACTCCCGCACTCACGCACTCGAGTTCCTGGGGCGGACGGACCGGCAGGTGAAGCTGCGGGGCTTCCGCATCGAGCCGGGGGAGATCGAGGCGCGGCTGCGCGAGCATCCCGGCGTGGCCGAGGCGGTGGTCGCCGTGCGCGAGGACGTCCCGGGCGACCGGCGCCTGGTCGCCTACCTGGTCCCGGCGGAAGACGCGGACGAGCGGGTGGAGCTGTGGCCCTCCATCGGCGAGCACTTCGTCTACGACGAGCTCATCTACCAGGGGCTGACCAGCGATGAGCGCCGGCACGCCAGCTACCGCGTCGCGCTGGAGCGGCTGGTGCGCGGCAAGGTGGTGGTGGACGTGGGGACCGGCGCCCACGCGGTCCTGGCCCGGATGTGCGTGGAGGCGGGCGCGGCGAAGGTGTACGCCATCGAGATCCTGGAGCGGTCGTACCTGTCGGCCAAGCGCGCCATCGCGGATGCGGGGATGGAGGACCGCATCGCGCTCGTCCACGGCGACGCCATGCGGGTGCGGCTCCCGGAGCTGGCCGACGTGTGCGTGAGCGAGATCGTGGAGGCCATCGCCGGCGCCGAGGGCGCCGCGCCGATCCTGAACGGCGCGCGGCACTTCCTGAAGGAGGGCGGCCGCTTCATCCCCGAGCGCAACCTCACCCGCATCGCCGCGGTGAGCCTGCCGGACGCGCTGTACGAGCGGCCGGCGTTCACCCCGGTGGCGGCGCACTACGTGGAGCGCATCTTCGCCCAGGTGGGCCACCCGTTCAACGTGCGGCTCTGCATCAAGAACTTCCCGCAGGACCATCTCCTCTCCGAGGCGGGGATCTTCGAGGACCAGGACTTTCGCGGCGCGGTCGACGACGAGTACGACCGCGAGCTGACCCTCCGCTTTACCCGCGGCGGGCGCTTCGACGGCTTTCTGCTGTGGCTGCGGCTGCACACGGTGGAAGACGAGGTGATGGACATCCTGGAGGACCGCACGGCCTGGTTCCCCACCTTCTTCCCCGTCTTCCACCCCGGCGTGCCGGTCTCCGCGGGCGACCGCATCGAGGCGGTGTGCAGCGCCCGCCTCTCGGAGAACGGCATCAACCCCGACTACGAGATCTGCGGCCGGCTGGTCCGCGCGGACGGCGAGTCCATCCCCTTCGCGCACCGCTCCGCGCATCACGAGCCCGCGTACGGCGAGGGCCCGCTCTTCGACCGGCTCTTCGGCGAGGGCGGGATGGCGGTGGAGAGCCCGGCGCCCCGCGCGCGGCTGGCGGACGAGGTGCGCGGCCACCTGCGGGAGCGGCTGCCGGAGTACATGGTCCCCGCGGCGTTCGTGGAGCTGGCTGCGCTCCCGCTGAACCCCAACGGCAAGGTGGACCGCAAGGCGCTCCCGGCGCCGGAGGCGGGGCACTCCGACGCGGCGGCGTACGAGGCGCCGGTGGGGGAGACGGAGGCGGCGCTGGCGCGGCTGTGGGCGGAGGTGCTGGGCGTGGAGCGGGTGGGGCGCCGCGACCACTTCTTCGCGCTGGGCGGCCACTCGCTGCTGGCGGTGCAGGTGGTCTCGCGCGTCCGCCAGCTGCTGGGCGTGGAGGTGACGACCGGCCAGGTGTTCGAGCGGCCGGTGCTGGCGGACTTCGCGCACGGCGTGCGGACGGCCGCGCGCGCGGCGCTGCCGCCGATCCAGCCGGCGGACCGCGGCGGCGCGCTGGCGCTCTCCTTCGCGCAGCAGCGGCTCTGGTTCCTGGAGCGGCTGTCCGACGTCGGCGCCGCCTACCACCTGCGCCGGCGGCTGCGGCTGCGCGGCGCGCTGGACCGCGACGCCCTGGGCCGCGCGCTGGACCGCATCGTCGCGCGCCACGAGGCGCTGCGGACGACCTTCCGCACGGTGGACGGCGAGCCGGTCCAGCACATCGCCCCGGTCGAGGAGAGCGGGTTCCGGCTGGTGGAGCACGATCTCCGCGCCTCGGCCGACGCGGAGGACGAGCTGCGCCGCCTGGTGCAGGACGAGGCGAGCGCGCCCTTCGAGCTGGCGCGCGGCCCGCTGGTC
>DASTNU010000317.1:0-2599 GCA_035720605.1 Longimicrobium sp.
GGGGAGCGGGCGGGTCAGCGTGTCACCGCGGCGGCGGCGCTCCTCCAGCTCCGGCCAGTCGATCCCCCTGCTCTTCAGGTCGCCCGCGCCCATGCCCACGGTGTCGGGGTCGTACGCCTCGTAGTCGTACGCGTACGCACCCATCTCCTCGTCCGTGAACAGCGTGTCGAAGGCCATCGCGGGGTACGGCTGTCCCGCGTAGCAGTACGGGCGCGGCGGGCGCACGTGGACGAAGTACTCGGTGTAGGTCTCCCCCTGCGGCGGGCACCCCGGGTCGATCACGAAGCCGGTCGCGCGGTCCACGATCTCCGTCACCACGCCGCGCGGCATGACGAAGTCGGGAGAGGCGCGGGCGATGCGGCTCATCATCCGCCCCCACACCGGCGCCGCGATGGTGCCCCCCGATGCCCCGCGCACGATGGTCTGCGGCCGGTCCAGCCCGAACCAGACGGCGCCCACCAGCTCCGGGGTGTAGCCGACGAACCAGATGTCGGTGGCGCCGTTGGTCGTCCCCGTCTTTCCCGCCGCGGGGGCGCGGAAGCCCGCCGCCCGCACCGGCGTTCCCGTGCCGCGGTCCACCACGTCGCGCAGCATGGTGGTGAGGACGAAGGCCGCCGCGGCGTCCACCACGCGGTCGCGCTGCGGCTCCGCCTGGTACAGCACCATCCCTTGCCGGTCCTCGATGCGCTCGATGACGTGCGGCTCCGGCAGCCATCCCCCCGAGGCCAGCACCGCGTAGGCGCGCACCAGCTCGATCGGCCGCACCTCCGCCGCGCCCAGCGCCGTGGCGGGAACGTTGGGGATGGGGGAGGTGATCCCCATCTGCCGCGCCGTCTGGATGACGCTGGCCATCCCCAGCTCCTGCGCCAGCAGCACCGTCACCGTGTTCTTGGAGCGCGTGAGCGCCTCGCGCACGGTGATGGGCCCGTCGTAGCGCCCCGTGTAGTTGCGCGGCTCCCAGGTCTCCCCGCCCGCGAGCACCATCCGCACCGGCGCGTCCTGCATCCGCCGCGTGGGCGGAACGCTGCGCTCCAGCGCCGTCAGGTACACGAAGGGCTTGAAGGCGGAGCCGGGCTGGCGCAGCCCCTGCCACACGCGGTCGAACTTGCTGTCCTCGTAGTCGCGCCCCCCCACCAGCGCGCGCACGGCGCCGGAGCGCGCGTCCATCACCACCGCCGCCCCCTGCAGGTAGGGCGTGCTCCCCTCCTCCGTCTCCCCCTTCGCCTCGGGATAGGTGGGATGCCGGTACGCGCCGAAGCCGCCGGCCTCGATGGCGTCGGCCTGGCGCGCCACCTCTTCCTCCGCCGCGCGCTGGGCCACGGGGTCCAGCGTGGTGTGGACGCGCAGGCCGGAGGTGTAGAACTCCGGCCCCACCCGCTCCTCCAGCTCGCGGCGCACGCGCTCGATGAAGTAGGCGTGGCGCTGCGTCGCGGCCTGGCGGCGGGCCAGGCGGATCGGGGTCGCGATGGCCTCGTCCGCCTGTGCCTGGGTGATGTACCGCGCCTTCGCCATCTCCCGCAGCACCAGGTCGCGGCGGCGGCGGGCGGCGTCGCGGTTCTCGCGCGGGTTGATGCGCGACGGCGACTGCGGCAGCCCGCCGATGAGCGCCGCCTCGGCCAGGGTGAGCTCGCTCGCGGACTTGCCGAAGTACGTCCGCGCGGCCGCGTCCACCCCGTAGGCGCCCTCGCCCAGGTAGACGTGGTTGAGGTACAGCTCCAGGATCTTGCGCTTGTCGAAGGCGCGCTCGATCTGCCGGGCCACCCGCACCTCCAGCACCTTGCGGCGCACGGAGCGGTCGCGGTAGTCCAGCCTTTCGGGAAAGAGGTTGCGCGCCAGCTGCATGGTGATGGTGCTGCCGCCCTCTTCGATCCCCCCCGCCTTCACGTTGCGGAAGAGCGCGCCGAAGAAGCGGCGCCAGTCCACCCCGCCGTGGTCGTAGAAGCGCTGGTCCTCCACCGCGAGGACGGCCCGGGGCAGGTGTTCCGGAAGGGAGTCCAGGGGAACGACGCGCCGGTTGACGGTCGCCAGGGTGCCGAAGGGCTCGCCCTCCCGGTCCAGGAGCTGCGAGCCCTCCGCCTGAAAGCGCTCCAGCTCGGTGACGGGAGCGCATCCGCCCAGCCCGCACGGGCCGAACCAGATCCAGCCGAAGCCGGCCAGGGCCAGGACGAGAAAGATGCAGAGGGCGATCTTGAGCCTGCGCTTCATCTATCTCGTCCTGCTCCTGGGGCTATCGCCGGGTCACCGCTTCTCGCCCTCCCCGGGGGTGATGAAGTCCTCGGGGCGCGGCTCGCGCTTCTGCCCGGGGAACACCGGGCGCCCGGGCAGCTCCGGCGTGGGATCCACGAACTGGGGCTCGGCCGACGGCTGCGGGCACGACCCTTCGGGCACGTGCCGTGCCGCGAAGTAGTCGGGCGTTCCCCCGCCGCACTCCTCGGAGAGCACGCGCCCCCCGCTCACCCGCCGCATCACCACGTCCGGCGGGCGCTTCCAGGGCTCCGGCGGCTCGCGGTTCGCGTACGCGGCGCGCATCACCCTGGCCCACACGGGGACGGCCAGGGTGCCCCCCGTGGCGCCGCCCATGATCTGCCGCGGGTGGTCG
>DASTNU010000318.1:0-6432 GCA_035720605.1 Longimicrobium sp.
CGATGCGGTGGATTACGCTCGCGACCTTCCCTCGCAGCGCCGGACGTCCTTTCCGCGGCTCAGGCATCGTCTTCCTCCTCCAGCGCGCCGAGCACCTCCACGGTATCGGTGAACACGTCGTAGTCCTCCTCGCTCCCCGCCAGGTGCGCCAGCAACTCGTCGCGCCGCCCGCCCGTTACGCCGCCTTCCGCGAGGGCGGCGAGCTGCTCGTCGCCTGGACCACGATCGTACGCGTCCAGCCTCCCCAGCACCGCCAGATCGATGGCCTCCCGCTTCCCCCGTAGCCACTGGACGAGCGACGCCTGCGAGACGCCGGCCTCGCGCGCAACGGTACCGATCCCGACGCCGGGAACCTCCAGCCGCTCTCGGATGCGGGAGCGTGCGCCCGGTGTCGCCGGAGCCCGGCTGCCGAACTGGTGGATCCAGCCGTCCAGGGCGGCGCGGAAGGCATCGGTGGGCGTGGGACACCGATGCTGGATCTCTCCCCAGCGTTTCGTCTCTTGCCCGGTGATCTGGCAGCGGAAGCTCTCGTCCGGTTCAATCAGAATCTCCACCAGGACGCGCTCCCCCGCCACCGCGCGTGCACGCGCGATACATTCGTCCAGCGTCATCGTCGTTACCTTGTCGCTCCATTCTGTACAGGAAGGGGGTTGTTCGATTACTGCACCTGCGGAAATCAGACGTCGGGCGGCAGTGCGTCGGCGGGCACGTCGAAGAAGCCGAGGAACCCGCGAAGCGGGCGGAAGGGCAGGGGCGTGGTGGCCGCGCGGTCCAAGACGAACCCGTAGGGCCCGTAGAACCACGGAGACGCGCTCTCCGCCACGCAGTCGATGATCCGCGTCCTCCCCACGATGCCGCCCCTCTCGAATTCGTCAGGGCGTGGGAAGTTGGGCGGGGCGAGGCCTCGGGCGATCACCCATTTATAACCGCCGTAATCAAACCGCTGGGGCGCGTGGATGAGGAAGTCGCCGCGGTACCGTGCCCACCAGCGGCGGTTCTCGACGTCCTTCGGTGTGTGGAGGATCAGCCACGCCCACGGCTGCTGGATGCTAAGCGCCTTCACTGGTTCCCCCCGACCAGGGGCCCGCCACGGCGCAGCGGAGCCCCGCCGCCGATCAGCCAGCCAGAGCGACCGTCCGCCATCCATCCCGAGCGGTTCAGCGGGTCAGCGTGCAGAGAGAACATCGGGGGCCGGCTCCTTGCGGTCTCTACGTCATTCGATACGAACCACTATAAACCGTTACGAACCGGAATGCAAGTCGGTTTCACGCCCCGCGTGCGCCAGCACCTTGAACGTCCACACGCACGTGGTGGGGTCGATCGGCTCCCCGCGCTGGACCGGCGTCCCGCCGGCAGGGACAATCCGCAGTGCGGCGCCGGCCTCCCCGGTCGCGCGCAGCTCCGCCAGCTTCACTTCAAGCGACGCACGATCACCGGGCGCTGAGAAGAACACCCGCCATGCACCGATCCTCCGCCCCGTGACCCCCTCGCTGTCGGTCGTCATCACCTGGTTTCTCCTGCGCTGAAAAGGCGGCGGCGGGCGCCGGAGGTGGCGCCCGCCGTGGTGGATGTGGGTGCGTCAGGCGGCGGCCGCTCGGCGCCGGGGGTGCGGCGCCTCCAGACGCGCCGCGGTGTGGCTGACAAGACCGTTGAGGACCTCCATCTTCATCGTGCCAAGCTGGCCGTCGAGGAGGCTGGCGGTGCGCCAGACGCCACCCCGGGTCGGCCACAGGTCCGCGTTGTGGTCGAGGGCCTGCGTGGCGGCGTTGTACGCCTCCCAGGCGGAGTGGTCGCCCGTGTGCCCGTCGCCAGCCGTCCAGAGGCGCGTGAGCTCGGTGCGCTTGCGCTCGGCGCGCTCCACCACCGACCGGGCCATCATGCCGTCCGGGTTGAACCGCGGGTTCTCGAGCGGGTGCGGGGCGATCACGTCCAGCACCATCCGTCGGAACTCCGCCTCCTCGAGGGCAACCGCCTTGAGGGTGCGGTACTGCGCGGCTACGACCTCGTAGCGCTCGACGATCCCCTTGAAGAGCGTCTCCGCGGCCGCAACCACGCCCGCCTCGACTCCCTGCGTGTGGCGCACGGTGATCGCGCGGCCGTTGCGGGCGCCGGCCTCTGCCATCCCGAGCGTGTTCGCGCAGACCACCCGGATCGGGGTCAACTGGAGCAGGACCCCGCGGCGGCCGTTGTGGTTGTTGGCGATCAGCCCGAAGGGCACCACCTCGTCCGCGAAGACCTCGCGCACCACCGGGCCGAAGCGATCGAGGTTGAACTTCGCCAGGAGCCAGACGTCCGCGCCGTCCCGGAGGCTGCCGCCCGTCTCCAGCTCGAGGATCCCCGCATCCAGCAAGGGCACCAGGACGCGGAAGGCGTCGGCGTTCTGCAGGGGCGTGTACCAGTTGCCCACGCTGCCCAGCTCCTTCTCGTTGTCGGTTCGGATCACCAGCCGGGCCGTGTCGCTGGGCACGAAGTACTCGTCGCCATCGTCCGTCGTCTTGCGGGCGTAGGCGGGGCGCATCTCCACCTCGAAGTCCAGCCCGGCGAGGCGCAGCGCTTCCGCATAGGTCGGCGCCGCGGTGAGCACGTGCCCCTCGCGGTGCCAGGGGGTCTGGCGCACGCTGAACATCTCCGCGCCGCCGTTGTTGAAGGTCAGTTCGTGGGCCATCGTTCGTTCTCCCGTGAAAGTGAGTCCCGCCGCCGTCTTAGCGGTCGAGGTAGCCCGGAACGTTCCGGGCGAGAAACTGCTCCCGCTCCTCCTCATCCAGGCCGCGCACCGCGGCCAGCTCTTCCCATCTCTCCAGGCGCCGCTCGTACGGGGTGAACGGCGCCGTGCCCCGACCCGCGGGCCAGAACCGCATCGCGAGATCGAGCAGCTCCCTGACGCACTCGGATGCGTTGCCGCCGGGCATCCAGAGCTCCAGCCAGTCGCGCTGCTCCTGCGTCACGCAAAGGCACTCGCTCACCATTGGCTGGGGCTCAGCGCGCCCGGCCGCGGCGAGAGCGGCGCGCCGCTCTTCGCATCCGGTGCAGCCGCAGGTCTTCGTATGCCGGCCCGCGCTAGGGCGCCGCCCGCCGCGCCCGCTGATGCTCATGCTGGGGATCCCCGCCGACCGCCTGCCGCTCATCTGGACCGCCCGTGTGGGGTTTCGTCTTACCGCCGGTCAGGCGGTAACGAACGATACCCTGCGCGCTTTGACTTGTACAGGGGCACCTTTCAAACGCAGGGTGCAGACGCGAAAACCCCGGGTTTCACTAGGGAAACCCGGGGGTGGTACAGACCGTGGCACGGCGTGGGGGGGGTACTCTAGGTACCCGACTCAGGCCCCTTGGGAGGGTGCGGAGACGGGCCGTCGACCACTTCTTTGGTCGCCTCCTCATCATGGTCGGCCAGGGCCGCGTCGTACGAACGCCGACGTGGCGCCGGCGTGCCGTAGCGTGCGCGGTGCACCAGGTCGTTCTCCAGCCGCTCCGCCCGCCAGTGCGCCACCATCTCGTCAGCGGCATCCTCACCGGCCCACTCGGACACCTTCGTCGCCACGCGGCCCAGCACGAATTTTTGAACGGCCCGAAGGGTGGCGAAGACGACCTCGAGCATCAGGATGCGCGAGCCACCGTTCTGCAGGCGGTGGTCGTACACGCTCGCCAGCTCCTCCATCGCAATCAGGATGGTAACCACGGTGGTGAGGATGCCCCCCTGCTGGATCGCCGGCGCCGAGGCGATGGCGTCGAACCCCAGCCAGCGGAACAGGCTCGCGATGTTGAGGATGCCGAACTGCACCGCCAGCCCCTCCATCAAGCGGCAGGCGAGCATCAGCAGGACGGTGATGATCTTTTCCCGTCTCCCGCGCGCGGCGCGCTCCGAGTTGTACGCGCCGCGCCGGCCGGGGTGGACCGCCTTTGCCGTCGCCACGCCGGTCGCGTAGTCGAGCGCGCTGGCGAGGATCAGCATCCCCAGCGCAAGCGCAAAGGGGTTGTGCCCCAGCGACGCAAGCACCGCCGCCCCCGCCGCCACCAGCCAGCCGACAACAGGCGTCTCCGCCAGGTAGACGGGGACGTTCCAGAGGGCCGCCTGGTGCTGGAGGAGGCGGTGCGGCGCCATCAGCCGGCCCCGGCGCCGGTCTCGGTCGATGGGGCCGGGGCCTCCGTGACGGTGAAGGTGCGCGGGTTGAACCAGATGCGCTCGCGCGGGAGGCCCGTGCGCATCGACAGAAGCCGGGCCACCTCGTCCACTGCCGCGCGCTTTTGGGCTTCGTGGTACGCCGCCCGCTTCATGGCCGGTGCGAGTAGCGCCCTCTCCGCGTCGTTCAGGGTGATGGGGTGCATCGGAGCGTTTCCGCTTGTCGTCATGCCTGGTCTCCACGGGTGCGCCGCTGGGCGAGCAGCGTGTTGAACTTGGCGGTCACGTCCGCCAAGCTGCCGTCGGCATCGGCGATCGCGGCGCCCTTCATCGAGCCGCCGAACGTGGCGTTCTGGATTACCCGCCCGGACGTGACCACCTCCGTCCCGTTGATCCCGACGCTCCCGTTCACGTCCAGCGTCTGAACGGGCTGCTTCCCAATCCCCAGCCGGTCCGGCACCGAACGGTATTCCCTGACGTACGCGTTCACGATGGCCACGCCGTCGGAAACCGTGGCGTCATCGAGAATCGCCATGCCGGACGTGCCGGCCAGGATCTCCATGTCAACGTTCAGGGTGCGGGAGGCGGTGCCGACGTAGACCAGCGGGAGCCGGATGGTGTTGCCCCCCGCGTCGTACTCCCACTCCCCGATCATGAGGTTCGAGGTGAGCAGTCCCCAGCTCTCCCAAACGCTGGACAGGCTGCCCCCCGCAAAGACGCCAGCCGCGGTTACGTTCAGGGAGAAGTCCTTGGTGAGCCTCCCGAGGATGTTGCTGCCCGACGAGGACCCGTTGACCACGCTGATGCGCACCGTTCCCGTGAAAGCCGCGGTGAGGGGAATCACCACGTACCGCTGCGTGGACACGGCGAACGACACCTGCCCCAGCATCTTGCGGGCATATCCGCTGGTGGATGTGCCCCTGCGCTCCGTGGACCCCGCCTTGTACAGAAGCTCCGTCTTGATCCCCAGCTTGTCGATTTCGTAACTGCCGGTCGCGATTGCCGCCGCGGGCAGCGCGCCGGTGTGCTGGGCCAGGTCCAGCAAGTCCGCCGCGTGGTAGTAATCCACCATATCCGCAATCAGGTACGGGACGCGTGTGGCGGTGGAGCCGAGCATCAACACCGGCGTGCCCGTGTCCTGATTGATTTCCCCCGTTCCGAGCGGCGGCTCATCGATGGTGTCACCGGGAACGGCTGTGGCGTCGATCTGCCCGTTCAGGGTCATCGTTTCGTAGACCGACAGTTGATAAATCGAAGAATGGAAGAAGTTGCCGAAGTTGCCAGTGAACCCTTTCGCGACCGGCGGATCGCCAGCCTGCGCTTCGTTGTAGTTCCCGGCGACGATGGCAACCACGCCGTCCGCGAGTGCGATTGATGTCTCGTCCAGATCCCCCCAAACGAACGGATTGCTCTCGAGCTCGAAGAACTCCAGCGGGTCTGCAACCAGGCGGAACGTCGCCAGCGCCTCCGCGCGGGGGTGGTACAAGTCGTTATGGTGGTGGCCGGTCGCCTCTCCACCGCCTGACATGGCCACGTCGAAGTAGGGAGTGCCGTCGGGGCCGTAATCGACGACGAGCCCGGCACCCACATCGAAGAGGTTCCGCGGCTCGGTCGTGAATCCACCCTGGCGCAGCGCGATCGACATGGAGGGGCTCCCGAGGAGGGGCAACAAAGAAAAAGATGGGCTGCGCTCTCCCCCTAGTGCGCGGGGAAAGTCAGCCCATCGGGCGCTCGTTGTGTGCGGCGTGTAAAGAGTACTTCGCGACGCGGGATGTTGCAAGCGTCGCCGTTGTGTGGCTTCGGTCAGCTCTGTATGATGGAGCCCCGGGCCGAACGCACCCCACCGCGCTTCCCTTAAAGGAGGACCCGCGCCATGCCCAGCCCGCGCCTTACTCTCTCGCTCGTCGCCGCCGCTCTCACCCTCGGAGGCTGCGCCTCCACGCTGACGCCCTACTCGGTGCGCCCGTTCAGCGATGAGTTTGAGCAGACGAGCGGGATGGGCATGCACAACAACCTGGTCGGCGGGCTCGGGCTTCACGGGGAGCGCCTGGCGCTGAACGCTCGACAGGTCCGGCGCGCTGGCGGCGCGCCGCAGCTGGTGCTCGCCGTCGAGTACGTGGACACCGACTGGCTCTTTATCGAGGGCGGGGAGTCGCTCGTCTTCCTTGCGGACGGCGACCGAATCGCCCTGGAGGGCACCGGCAGCCGCAGCGCTCGCGTCGTCGTCTCAGGGGACCAGGTGCGCGAGATATCCGTCTACTCCATCACCCCGGCGCAGCTCCGCCAGATCGCCGAAGCCCAGGAGGTTCGGGTCC
>DASTNU010000319.1:0-3541 GCA_035720605.1 Longimicrobium sp.
TCCCGCCGCGCGGCAGGAGGGGGCTGATGATCGAGCCGCGAAAGCGGATGGGCTCAGACGCCCGCGGCCGCCATCTTCTCGCGGAGGCTTTTGGGACGCATGTCGGTCCACACCTCCTCGATCCAGGCCAGCACCTCGGCCTTGGTGCCCTGCTTGCCGGCCTTGTTCCAGCCCAGCGGCAGCTCGCGGTCGGCGGGCCAGATGGAATACTGCTCCTCGTGGTTCACCACCGCCTCGTAGATGGTGGTATCCTCGCGCTCCTCGCTCATGCTTCGTTCCTCGTGGGATGCTTCGGGGGATGGACCGCTGCGCGGAGGGGGCCGCGCACGCGTTCCACGGAGTGCAATTCCCTCAAAGTGACGGGTTAGGATATTGTATCACCTCCGCCGCGCAGGATCAACCCCATTCGATTCCCCGCACGGCATCCACTGCAGCCCTCCCTTCCCATGTCCACTCCGTGGGGAAGGGCCGCAGCCGGGGGCGGCGGCGGAAACAGCCGTCTACACCAGACCCTGTCACCATCGTCCGCCCGCTCTTAGATTGCCGCGCGTGCTCCCCACCCCACATCAGCACATCCGCCGTGCACGGAAACACGCAGCAGCACGCCGCACGCGGCCGGACGGCCGCATGAAGGTGGTGTACTTTACCGAGAGCCTGCTTCCCCACGTGGACGGCGTGTCGCGCACGCTGGCGCAGCTCTACGGGTTCCTGGAGCGGCGGGGGGTGGACTTCCGCATCTACTCGCCCTTCGTCCCCGGGCCGGAGGTGTCGTGGAGCGGCCGCGTGCGCGCAACCCGCTACGTCCGCTTTCCCCTCTACCCCGACTATCGCGTCACCCTCCCCGCGCTGGGTCCCATCGCCCGGGAGCTGGAGGAGTGGCGGCCGGAGCTCGTCCATCTCGTCAGCCCGACCCCCATGGCGTCGCGCGCGCAGGGGTGGGCGCGCAGGCGGGGGATTCCCGTGGTCTCCAGCTTTCACACGCACTTCGTCTCCTACTTCCGCTACTACGGCGTGCCCTGGCTGCAGGGCTTCGGCTGGCGGACGCTGCGCCGCTTCTACGAGAAGTGCGAGCGCGTCTACGCGCCGTCGGAGAGCATCATCGCCGAGCTGGCGGAGCACGGCATCACCAACACGGAGCTCTGGTCGCGGGGAATCGACCTGGCACGCTTCTCCCCGGAGCACCGCAGCGCGGAGCTGCGCGCGCGGGCCGGCGCGGACGATTCCACCCCCATCCTGCTGATGGTCAGCCGCCTGGTGAAGGAAAAGGACATGGCCGACCTGGTGGGGATGGACCGCATCCTGCGACAGCGCGGAAACACGCACCGGCTGGTGCTCGTAGGGGACGGGCCGATGCGCGCGGAGCTGGAGGCCGCGCTGCCCGACGCGTACTTCGCCGGCCACCAGTCGGGCGACGCGCTGGCGCGGTGGTACGCCTCCGGCGACGTGTTCGTCTTTCCGTCCACCACCGAGACCTTTGGCAACGTGGTGCTGGAGGCGCAGGCGTCCGGGCTCCCCGCCGTGGTAGTGGACCGGGGGGGCCCGCCGGGGCTGGTGGCGCCGGGCCGGACGGGGTTCGTCGCCCGCGCCAACGACCCCGCGGACCTGGCCGCCCGGGCGGAGCCGCTGCTGCGCGACCCGGTGGAGCGCGCCCGCATGGGCCTGCTGGCCCGCGACGCCGCCCGTGAGCGGGACTGGACGGCGATCAACGGAAGACTGCTGGAAAGCTACGCCCGAGTCGTTGACCCGCACCGCCCGCCCCTGCCCCGATGAAGCCCAAGCCCGCCCGCCAGGACAAGGACGAAGGACTCTCCCGCAGCCTGGACCGCGTGCTGCGCATGGCGCTGTTCCTGGTGCCCTTCGGCGTGCTGGGCAACCTGGCGCTGTCGTGGTTCGCCACCGACCACGACGTGCTCCGCAACCTGGACAACCTGGACCGGCGCTACCTGTACCTGGCGCTCTTCCTGGCGCTCTTTCCATGGGTCACCAACACCCTGCGCCTGCTGGTGTGGGCGCGCTTCATCGGCCACCGGGTCAGCTTCCGCGACATGTTCCGCGTCACCCTGGGCGCGGAGCTCTCCTCCTCCGTCTTTCCCACCTCGTCCGGCGGCGAGGTGTTCCGCTGGGGGATGATGGTGCAGAAGGGGATCCCGCAGGGGCATGCCGCCTCCATCGTGACCCTGGGGTACCTGGAAGACATGGCCTTCTTCGCCGTGTCCGTCCCCTCCGCCATCGTCATCTCGCAGGCGTGGGAGCTCCCGGTGCTGGTCTCGCTGGGGCGCCAGATGCGGGGCCAGGCGCTGCTGGTGATCGTCTTCATCGTCCTGGGGATCGTGGCGCTGCGCCTGCTCGTCAAGGGCATACTGCGGGGGATGCTGGGCGAGCGGGCGCGCAAGCGGGCGCTGCGGCGGGCGGCGCGCTTCCAGCGGCGCTTCCGGCGCGTGTGGCACGACTTCCGGAGCGTGCACCGCCTGGTGATCCGCGAGGGAAAGAGCCGCTTCCTCCTCACCCTGCTCATCACCGCCGTGCAGTGGACCTGCCGCTACTCGGTGGTGACGGCGGTGGCGTACTTCCTGGGTGCGCGGGTGGACCCCGTGCTTTTCTTCCTGCTGCAGTGGTTCATCTTCACCGCCATGATGTTCATCCCCACCCCGGGCGCCTCGGGCGGGGCGGAGGCGGCGTTCTACGTGGTGTACCAGGCGCTCCTCCCCGCGGGCGTCATCGGCATCGCCACGGCCATGTGGCGCATGCTCACCTTCTACTTTCAGCTCGCGCTGGGCTCCATCATCTTCATGGTCTTCAACATCGCCGACGCGCGCGCGCGCCTGCGCCGCAGCCGCGAGGCCCCCGCGGACGCGGTGTAAATGGCAGATTAGCAACGGGTTAACCGGGGGCTCGTCCTGGGACGGACCCTCGACAAAACGCGTTGCAACAGTTAGATTGCACGCCATGAAGACCGCAATCGACCTCAGCAGCACGGCCGCGCTCTTCGAAGCGCCCCGGCACGCCCCCGTGGGCGTGCGGCCGGACCGCGTGCGCCTGGGCAACCGCCAGCCCGGGGTGGTGGTGCTGCACGATATGGCGGACGAGGAGTTGTTCCAGCGGTACACCGACGGCGAGGAGGCGGGGTTCCGCGTCCTCGTGGAGCGCTACGAGCCCCGCATCCAGGGGTTCCTGCGCAAGCGGCTGAACGACGAGGAGCGCGTGGCGGACCTTACGCAGGACACCTTCCTGCGCATTCACCGCGCGCGTGAAAGCTACGATCCGGCACGGAAGTTCTCGACGTGGATCCACACGATCGCGAACAACCTGCTCAAGAACGAGTTCCGCAACCGGTCCCGCCGCCGCGAGACGGCGTTCTCGGAGCTTCGCCCCGAGAGCACGGCGTCGGGGGCCCCGGCGCGCCCGGTGGAGTTCGCCAGCGGCGCGGCGGACCCGTCGCGCGAGGCCTACCGCAGCGAGCTGCGCAAGGCCATCGACGAGGCGATCGAGAAGATGGACGACCACCACCGCATCCCGTTCGTGATGCGCGAGGTGGAAGACC
>DASTNU010000320.1:0-5347 GCA_035720605.1 Longimicrobium sp.
AGGGCGGCCGGCGCGGGCGCCGGGGGCGGAAGCCGTCGAAGAGCCCTTCCGCTGGCCGGCGGACCGCCCGGGCGACGTCGCCGCGCCGGCCGCCCTTCCGCGCGGGCCGGGGCGCGCCGGGCGGCTGCGGGACGGCGCGTCCATCGTGGGGCTGCTGCTGGCCGTCGCCGTCTACCTGGCGCCCGCGGCGGACGGGCTGCCCCGCGAGGCGCAGGCCGCGGCGGCGGTGTTCGTGGCGTGCACCACGCTCTGGATCACCGACCTCATCCCCATCGGCGTGACGGGGCTGCTGGCGGTGGCGCTGCTGGCGCTGGGCGGGGCGATGGAGCCCGCCGAGGCGTACGCGGCGTTCGGCAACTCCGCGGTCTTCTTCATCATCGGCGTCTTCATCCTGGCGGCCGCCACCATCCACTCCGGGCTCAGCAAGCGGCTGACGCTCTTCTTCCTGCGCCGCTTCGAGCGCAGCTCGTTCTCGCTGGCGGCGGGGCTGATGATGACGGCCGCCTTCATGACCATGTGGATGCCCGCGCAGGCCACGGCCGCCATGCTCTTTCCCATCGCGCTGGAGCTGTCGGCGGCCATGGGGCTGCGCCCGCGGGAAAGCACGTACGGCAAGGCCCTCTTCCTTTCCCTGGCCTGGGGAGCAATGGTGGGCTCCAACGCTTCGTTCCTGGGACGCACGCGGGCGCCGCTGGCGCTGGGGCTGCTGCAGCGCGGCTACGGGGAGACCATCACCTTCGTGGACTGGTTCATCGCCTCCCTGCCGGTGGTGGCGGCGGGGCTGGTCGTGGGCCTGCTGGTGCTGCGCGTGGCCTTCCGGCCGGAGCCGGTGGACCTGGCGGCCGCGCGGCGCTCCATCCACCAGTCGGTGGCGGAGCTGGGCTCCATCGGCCGGCAGCAGCTGATCGTCTCCGTGGTGGTGGGCGCGACGGTGCTGGCGTGGGTGACGCTCAGCACCCGGCTGGACCTGGCGGCGGTGGCGCTGGCCGCGGCGGGGGCGCTCTTCCTGCTGCGCGTGCTCCGCTGGAAGGACCTGGACGGCTACGTGCACTGGGGGATCGTGCTGATGTACGGCGGCGCCATCGCCCTGGGCGAGGCGCTGGAGTCCACCGGCGCGGCCACCTGGCTGGTCGGCGGGCTGATGGAGGGGGTGCGGGTGTCGCCCTGGACGGCGGTGGCGGGGCTGGCGCTGCTGACGGTGGTGCTCACGGCGCTGATGAGCAACGCGGCGGCGGTGGCGGTCACCCTGCCGCTGGGCTTTTCCCTGGCGGGGACGCTGGGGCTGAGCCCGGTGACCATCGTCCTCACCTGCTCGCTGGCGGCGGGGCTGGACTTCACCTTCCCGTTCAGCTCGGCGCCCAACACCATCGCCTACTCCAGCGGCTACCTGGGGATGGGCGACGTGGTGCGCGCCGGCGCGGTGATGACGGTGCTGCAGATCGTGCTGCTGCTGGTGGTGGCGTGGCTGTACTGGCCGCTGATCGGGGTGCTGTGATGAGCGCGCACACGGCGGACGGGCCGGGGTTCACCGTCTGGTTCACCGGGCTCAAGGGCTCGGGCAAGGGCGGCATCGCGCGGCTGGTGGCGGCGGAGCTGGCGGCGCACGGGCTGCGCACGGAGCTGCTGGCGGGGAGCGAGTTCCGGCAGAACATCTCGCAGGGGCTGGGCTTTTCGCGGACGGACCGCATCGCCAACGTGCGGCGGCTGGGGTACGTGGCCAAGCTGCTCACCCGCAACGGCGTGGCGGTGGTGGCGACGTCCATCTCGCCCTACCGCGAGGTGCGCGACGAGTGCCGGCGGATGATCGGGCGCTTCGTGGAGGTGTACGCGGAGTGCCCCCTGGAGGTGTGCGAGTCGCGCGACCGCGACGGGCTGTACGGCCGCGCGCGCGCCGGGCTGCTGGACGACTTCACCGGCATCACCGAGGCGTACGAGCCGCCGCTGGACCCGGAGCTGGTGCTGCACACGGAGAGCGAGGCCCCCGAGGTCTCCGCCGCCCGCGTCATCCGCCGCCTGGAGGAGCTGGGCTACCTGCCCCGCTCCCACGGCGACCCCGACGAGGACCTGGTGCGCGCCACCCTCAAGGCCCTGCAGAACCGCTGAACGGAAGGGTTCACGCAGAGGACGCGCAGGCGAAAGGAGAGGACGCGGAGAACGTCGATCGTTCTCCGCGTCCTCCCATGCAGTTTTCCACCGGAGGGTTCTTGCCAATCCCGGGAGACTGCGAGGCCGTGTTGCTCTCCTGAGGGAGCGCTGCGAGTAACCCGACGTAATGCAACCCTTCGCGCGCGACCGAAGGATCTTCTCCCGGCCGGCGAGGGGCAGGCTCAGGGGTAGAAGCTCAGCCTCCGCGGTCCTGCCGGCAAGATCCTTCGGTCGGCGCGCAAAGTACCGCTTGCGCTGAAGTTACACGCGGCGCCTCCCTCAGGAGGACAATCGACCGCGCGCGGTTCAGCAACGCCGTGCGTCAGGGCGCGGCGGAAAGGCGCAGGCGCAGGGTGTGGTTCACCACGTTGACGGCCTGGTCGCGGTTGGACCACGTGGTCGAGTAGTTCTGGAAGAGGTAGTTCCACCGCTTGCCCACCGCCCACTCCGCGTCCGCGCGCACCCCCGCGAAGGTGAGCCCCGCCCGCACCCCGCCGAAGAGAGAGACGTCGTGGCCGCGGTACCGCGCCTGCGCGCTGACGGGGGCGTCGTAGTAGGCGTCGTTCGCCCAGCGGATGCGGCCCATGAAGACCCCGATGCGCCCGTCGCCCCGCAGCCAGTCCAGCGCGCCCCACTGCCCGGAGCCGCCCGGCCCCACCGACGCGCCCAGCACCTCGCCCTCGTGGGTGTATCCCTCCGGCACCGCCGCGCTGGCGTAGTAGCTGCCGATGGGCCGCGTGCGCCAGGTGGGGCTCTTTTCCAGGTAGGTGTGCTCGCCCTGCAGCCGCACCCCGCCGCCCCGCGCGGGGCGCAGCCACTGCACCCCCAGCGTGTACCCCTGCGTGTGCTCCGGCGCCTCCGCCAGGTCGCGCAGCGAGCCCGGCAGGCGATAGCGCGCCCACTCGCCGTACACCTCCGCGCCCTCGCCCGGCAGCACCAGCCGGCCGAACAGGCTCACCATCTGCTCGAAGGGCGCCGCGGCGGTCGAGTCGCCGGCCCCGCGCCAGCGGGTGAAGACGTGGGCGCCCTGGCTTAGCGCGTCGCCGTGCCCGCTCGCCGGGGCGTACACCACCCGCGCCGCGCCGACGGCCAGCCCGCCGAGGCCGGCGGGATGCAGCACCACCACCGCCCCGCTCAGCGAGCGCGCGCTGGACGACGAGTCCGCGCCGGACCACCGCGAGCCGCGCAGCGATCCGGCGATCCACTTCGCCTCCACGCGTCCCAGCGGCGTCCGCGCGGGGCGGGCGGTCTGCACGAACAGGTGGGGAACGCCGGCGGCCTGGTTGCTGAGCAGGATGGCGTTGCGCATCCCCGGTCCCCACCACTGGCTCTCCGTCGCCGCCCCCAACCGCAGCGGCCCGGCGGTCAGGCTCAGCGACGACTGGCCGGGGTACACCCGCGTCCACGCGCGCTCGCCCTGGCGAAAGGGGAGGTCGATGGAGTTGCGCCCCGTCTGCCAGTCGGGGCGCAGGGTGGCGCGCTGCACCGGCGTCCAGTGCACGGGAAGGAGCGGGTCGAAGCCGCGGTTCTCGGCGTACGCCACCTCCGGCGCAACCACCAGCCGCAGCGGTCCCGCCTCCGCCACCACCCCGGCGGCGAGGAGCGCGCTCCCTCCCTTCCCCGCCCACATGGCGCCGTCGTTCAGGGAGAAGGGGATGCGCGAGTTCCAGGCGAGGTGCACCTCCGGCGCCAGCAGCCGGAGTCCCCGTGACGGGCGCTGCGCCAGCACGGAGGAAGGGGAGCGGAGGAGAAAGCCCTCCACCGGCTCGCGCCCGCGGAGCTGCGCGTCGCGCGCCCGCTCCTCCACGGCGCTCCCGATCGCCGGCAGCGGCTCCAGCACCACGGTACGCGTCCGCTCGTCGTCGAACGGCGGAGGGACGTCCTGCCCCCCCAGGCGGAGGGGAAGGGCGAGCGCGAGGAGGACCGGGAGAAGGCGGAGCGTACGGCTGGACATCGGCGTGGCCGGGGCGCGACATGGACACAGGGGGCCGCCAATGATAACATCAGGTGGCTGCTGCGTCCAAGCATGCCCCGCGACGTTCCTGCATCCTCCACCGCAGTCTTGCCCGTCCCCATGCCAGGTCATTCCGGCGCCCGCCGTCCGGCGGGCGCGCTGCTCGCGGCGCTGCTGCTGCTGCTCGCCGCGCCGCCGCACGCCCGGGCGCAGGAGCTGCGCGACGAGGCCGCCACCGGCGGCGAGGCCGAGCGCTACCTGCGCCTGCTGCAGGTGACCGGGCGGGCGCCGCTGTACCCCTGGTCCATCCGCGGCTTTTCCCCCGCGGAGGTGGACCGCCTGGTCCCCGCCGACTCCGTGCACCCCTGGGCGGCGCGCCTCGCTCCCGAGGCGCAGGGCGGCGCGCGCGCGGCGCTGCTGCGGCCGCAGGTGGGGCTCACCTTCCACTCCGCCGCACCGGTGGAGGAGAACGACGGCGCGGTGTGGGCGGGGCGCGGGGTGACCGCCGCGGTGAGCGCGGGGGTGGCGGCGCGGGCGGGACCGCTCTCGCTGCGGCTGGAGCCGCTGGCCTTCTGGGCGCAGAACCGCGACTTCGAGCTCATGCCGCTCACCCAGGCGGGCCCCACCCCCTTTGCCGACCCCGACCGGCCGGGCACCATCGACCGGCCGCAGCGCTTCGGCGACGGCTCGTACGCGCGGGTGGACCCGGGGCAGAGCACCCTGCGGCTGGACCTGCGCGGCGTCGCCGTGGGGGTTTCCACGGCCAACCAGCAGTGGGGGCCGGCGGTGGACCTGCCCCTGGTGATGGGGACCAACGCGGGCGGCTTTCCGCACCTGTTCGTGGGCACCGCCACCCCGTGGAAGGTGGGGATCGGCCGCGTGCACGGGCGCGTGACGTGGGGAAGCCTGGAGCAGTCGGCGTTCTCGGCCATGCAGGGGCACGGCAGCCGCCGCTACGGCAGCGGCATCGTGGCGGCGTTCCTTCCCTGGGGGGTGGACGGGCTGGAGGTGGGCTTTTCGCGCTTCTTCCACGAGGCCTGGCCGCAGGGGGGGCTGGAGTTCCGCGACCTGCTGGACCCGCTGCAGGCCTTTCTCAAGGCGGACCTGGACGAGAGCGGGCAGGGGAGCGACCAGCACTGGTCGCCGGACAACCAGATCGCGTCGGCGTTCGCGCGCTGGGTCTTTCCCCGCGGCGGGGTGGAGGTGTGGGGGGAGTACGTGCGCAACGACCACAACTGGGACCTCACC
>DASTNU010000321.1:0-6383 GCA_035720605.1 Longimicrobium sp.
GCTCGTCGTCGTCCTCGTCGGCGCACTGACGGCGATCTTCGCGGCCACCATCGGCCTGAAGCAGTGGGACATCAAGAAGGTGCTGGCCTACAGCACCGTGTCCCAGCTGGGCTTCATGTTCGCGGCGGTGGGGATGGGGGCGTACGCGGCGGGGATCTTTCACCTGATGACGCACGCCTTCTTCAAGGCCTGCCTCTTCCTGGGCAGCGGCGCGGTGATCCACGCCCTGCACCACGCCCTGCACGCCACGCACAACCCGGCGGACGCGCAGGACATCCGCAACATGGGCGGGCTGCGGAAGTACCTCCCCGTCACCTTCGGGACGATGGCGATCGCCACGCTGGCCATCGCGGGGGTGCCGCCGTTCGCGGGCTTCTTCTCCAAGGACGAGATCATCGGCGCGGCGTGGCTGGGCGCAGAGGGCGCCAACCCGCTGGCCGCCGGCCTGGGCGCGGTGGGGATCGACGCGGCGCCGTGGATGTGGGCGATCGGGATCGTCCTCTCCGTCACCGCCTTCATGACGGCCTTCTACATGGGCCGGATGATGATCTACACCTTCTTCGGCCGCTTCCGCGGCGGCGAGGCGGAGGAGAAGCACCTGCACGAGGGCGGCTGGACGCTCACCGTGCCGCTGGTCCTGCTGGCGATCCTCTCGACCGTCGGCGGCTTCCTGAACGTGGAGGAGGAGGTGCCGATCGTCCGCGCCTTCGACTTCGACGGCGAGGGGGGGGCGCTGCACCGCTGGCTGCACCCGGTGCTGGAGGGGTCGGAGACGGTGATCCGCAACAACGTGGCGAGCGTGGTGGAGCCGCACCACGTCCCCTGGCCCATCATCCTGGCCATCGTGATCGGCCTGGGCGGGCTGGCGCTGGCCTGGTTCCTGGTGGCGCCGAAGAACGCGCGCATCAAGACGGCGGCGGAGGAGCCGGCGTACCGGGGCGGGCTGCAGAAGCTGCTGTATAACAAGTGGTACGTGGACGAGCTGTACGACCTCGTCGTGGTGCGCCCCGTGAACGCGCTGTCGCGCGCGCAGTGGGGCTTCGACCGGGTGCTGGACGCCACGGTGGACCTGTTCGGCCGCACGGCGCAGGCGCTGGGGCTGTACGCGGGGCGCCTGCAGACCGGGCACGTGAACACCTACGCCTTCGTGCTGATCGTGGGCGTGCTGGTGGTGCTGGGCAGCTTCGTGGCCTTCTGACGGACGCACAAACGCAATGGAAAGCTTCTATCAGAGCCACGGGATCCTCACCGTCCTGATCGTCCTGCCGCTGGTGGGGGCGCTGGCCGCGTACCTCAGCGGCGAGCGGAACGCGAAGCACGTGGCGCTCTGGGTGGGGATCGCCGAGTTCGTGCTCTCGCTGCCGCTGTTCGTCTGGTTCAACCCGGTCGGCAGCTGCACCTTCACCACCAGCCGCCCGGCGGTGTCGGCGGCCATGCAGGCGCCCCCGCCCATCGATACCCCGGCGCTGATGCAGAACTGCGTGAGCGCCCCCTGGTTCCCCGAATGGGGGATCTACTACCGGCTGGGGATGGACGGCATCAGCCTGTTCATGGTGCTGCTGACCACCCTGCTGCTGCCGCTGATGGTGCTGGGCTCGTGGACGTACGTGCGCGAGCGGCAGCGCGGCTTCTACGCGTCGCTGCTGGCGCTGACCACCGGCGTCGTCGGGGTCTTCGTGGCGGTGGACATGTTCCTGTTCTACGTGTTCTGGGAGATGATGCTGATCCCCATGTACTTCCTGATCGGCCTGTGGGGCGGGCGCGAGCGGGTGTACGCGGCGGTCAAGTTCTTCCTGTACACGGCGGTGGGCTCGCTGCTGATGCTGGTGGCCATCCTGTACCTGTGGCACAAGGCGCAGCTGGGCGGGGCCATCGGGGCGCCCACCTTCTCGTACTTCGACTTCCTGCAGCTGCAGCTGACGGGGAACGAGCAGTTCCTGCTCTTCCTGGCGTTCGCCCTGGCGTTCGCCATCAAGGTGCCGATGTTCCCCTTCCACACCTGGCTGCCGCACGCGCACGTGCAGGCGCCCACGGCGGGCTCGGTGGTGCTGGCGGGGGTGCTGCTCAAGATGGGCACCTACGGCTTCATCCGCTTCGCCCTGCCTCTCTTTCCCGACGCCGCGCGCGACCCGCGGACGGTGACCTGGGCCATGGTGCTGGGGCTGGTCGGCATCCTGTACGCGGCGATGGTGGCGGCGGTGCAGCCCAACGCCAAGAAGCTGGTGGCCTACACCTCGGTGGCGCACCTGGGCTTCGTGATCCTGGGGATCTTCGCCTTCAACATCCAGGGGATGCAGGGGGCGCTGCTGGTGATGATCGGCCACGGCCTCTCCACGCCCATGCTCTTCTTCCTGCTGGGCATGCTGTACGAGCGCCGGCACACGTACGAGATCGACGACTTCGGCGGGCTGGCGGCGTCGCTGCCGGTGTTCTCGACCATGCTGGTGTTCGCGGCGATGGCCTCCATCGGGCTGCCGGGGACGGCGGGGTTCGCCAGCGAGTTCCTGGTGCTGGTGGGTGCCTTCCTGGCGCGTCCCGTCATGGCGCTGATCGCGGCGCTGGGGGTGATCTTCGCCGCGTACTACATGCTGCCGATGGTGCAGACGATGGCGTTCAACGCGCTGTCGCGGCGCGAGAACCGCGGGCTGCCGGACCTGGGCGGCCGCGAGATCGCCGTGCTGGCGCCGCTGGTTGCGCTCATCATCCTGCTGGGCTTCTATCCCAAGCCCTTCCTGGACCGCATGGAGCCCGCCGCCGCCCGCGTGATCGAGCTGAGCCAGCAGAACCGCCTGGCGCCGGAGTACGGCCCGGTGGCCCAGGCGGCCGCCCCGACCGAGAACCGATAAAGGACCGGGACCGATGGACCGTACGCTGGATCTGGCGGCAAACCAGGCAGACTACCTCTGGGCGCTCCTTCCGGAGATCGTCCTGTCGCTGGGCGCCATGGCGGTGCTGCTGGGCGACGTGCTGCAGAAGGGGAACAAGTCCCGCGCCTCGGCGCGGTGGGTGCCGTGGGCGGCCATCGCCGTGCTGCTGGCCACCTTCGTCGCCAACGTCCCGCTGGTGATCATGACGCTGGGGGAGGACCCGCTGCGCGACGTGGGGCACGGGCTGGTGGCGGTGGACACCTTCCGGGGGCTGACCAACTGCCTCTTCCTCCTTTCCGGGCTGCTCGCCATCCTCATCTCCATGGGCTACCTGGACCGCCGGGGGATCAACCGCGGCGAGTTCCACGCGCTGGTGCTGTTCGCGGTGCTGGGGATGATGCTGATGGCGGGCGCCAGCGACCTGATGATGATCTTCATCGGGCTGGAGGTGATGTCCGTCGCCATCTACGTGCTGGTGGGCTTCGACCGGCTGGACCCGCGCAGCACGGAGGGCTCGCTCAAGTACTTCCTGCTGGGCGCCTTCACCAGCGCCATCTTCCTGTACGGCATCGCGCTGGTCTTCGGCGCCACGGGAAGCACCAACATCCGCACCCTCAACCAGCTCCTGCTGGACGGTCGGAACCAGACGCCGATGCTGCTGGCGGGAATGGCGCTGGTGCTGGTGGGCTTCGGCTTCAAGGTGGCTGCCATCCCCTTCCACATGTGGACGCCCGACGCCTACGAGGGCGCGCCCACGCCGGTGACGGCGCTGATGGCCACGGGGGTGAAGGCGGCGGCGTTCGCCTCGCTCATCCGGGTGTTCGTGGTGGGCTTCGGCGGCAACACCGCCCAGTGGGAGGGCCCGGTGTTCCTGCTCGCCGCCCTGACCATGATCGCGGGCAACCTGCTGGCGCTCACCCAGGGCTCGCTCAAGCGGATGCTGGCGTACTCGTCCATCGCGCACGCGGGGTACCTGCTGGCCGCCGTGCTGGCGGGGACGCAGAGCGGCGGCGCGGCCGCGTTCCTGTTCTACCTGCTGGTGTACACGCTGATGACGGCGGGCGCCTTCGGCATCCTGGCCGCCAACGCGCGCGAGGGGGACGAACGGGTGACGCTGGAGGACTACGCGGGGCTGGCCTCGCAGAAGCCGGTGCTGGCGGCGCTGTTCTCCATCTTCCTCCTTTCGCTGGCGGGCTTTCCGCTCACCGCGGGGTTCCTGGGCAAGCTGTACATCCTGCAGTCGCTGGTGCGCGGGGAGCACACGGAGCTGGCGGTGATCCTGGTGCTCACCTCGCTGGTCTCGTACTTCTACTACCTGCGGGTGGTGGTGGTGATGTACATGCGCCCGGCCCGCTCGTCCCAGGAGCACCGCGAGACGGGGCTTACGCGCCCCGCGTTCGCGGGGGTGGCGGCCGCGGCGGCGGCGGTGGTGCTGCTCTTCTTCCTGGCGGGGGTGAAGGGCGGGGTGATGGCGTGGGCGCGGGCGGGCGAGTTCGCGCTGGGCCAGTGGGGCGCGGCGACGCTGGAGCCGCCGGGCGGGCTGGCCGCGCAGGCGCCGGTGCAGGCGCCCGCGGCACGCTGACGGGCCCGCTGGCCGGGCGGAGGCGGAAGGGATGCACGGCCCGGCGCGCGACGCCGGGCTTTTCCGTTTGCACGGGGATTGCACGATGGCGGATGGGGACGGCGTAACGGCCAGAAAGGCGACGGCGATGGCGGACGGAGACGAAGGGCCCCGCAGGGAGGAGAAGAAGCCGCTGGTGACGCGGCGCCGCGCCGCCGCGGGACTGGGCGCGGCGGCGGCCGCGGCGTACGCGGTGTACCTGCTGGGCGCGCGCCGCACGCGGCGCCGCCCGGTGACGGAGCTGCCCAACGCCCTGGGGCTCCCCCTGCAGTACGTGAAGTGGGGCGACGTGTACTACGCCTACTACGTGCGCGAGGGGACGGGGCGGCCGGTGGTGTTCCTGCACTCCATCAACGCCGTCGCCTCCGCGCACGAGATGCGGCCGCTGGTGCGCGCCTTTCGCCGGCACACGGAGCGGCCGCTGTACGCGCTGGAGTGGGTGGGCTTCGGCCACAGCGACCGGCCGGAGCTGCAGTACGAGCCGGCGCTGATGGAGGACCAGCTGCAGCACTTCCTGGAGCGCGTCGTGCGGCCCGCCGGGGGCGCGGACGTGGTGGGGCTGTCGCTGGGGGCGGCGTACGCGGCGGGGGTGGCGCGGCGCCGGCCGGACCTGGTGCGCGCGCTGGCGGCCGTCGAGCCCGCGGGGCTGGGCAAGGACCCGCCCGCCATCCCGCGGCTGTGGTCGCGGCTGCTCTTCACCCTTCCCGGGGTGCAGCGCGCCTTCTACGACCGGCTGACCACGCCCGAGGCGCTGCACCGGTTCGCGGCGGAGAACCTGTTCACCCCGGAGTTCGGGGTGCCGGAGGAGTTCGTGGAGTTCGGCGCCGAGACGTCGCGAATGGACGGCGCCGCCTTTCCGCTGGACGACTTCCTGAGCGGGCGGATGTTTCCCCGCGACGCCGCCGACACCTTCCGCCGTTTGCGCCAGCCGGTGCTGGTGGTGCACGGCACGGTGGAGAGCCGCCGGCAGGAAAGCTACGACCACCTTCCGGAGCTGGACGGGCGGCCCAACGTGCAGGTGGTGGGGCTGCCCACGGGGGGACTGCCGCACTGGGAGCGCGCCCAGGAGGTGTGGGAGCGCGTCCGCGACTTTCTGGACGGCGCCGGGCCGCAGGGCTAGACGCCGTCCGCCGCACCGATCTTTCCTGGAACACCATCGGGAGCCGCTACATGCCCAAGCCGATCCTGCGCCGTTTTGCCGTCGTCCCGCCCGCCGCGGCCTGCCTGCTGCTGGCCGCGTGCCCCGGGCGCGGCGGCGGCGACGGTACCGCGAAGATGGATACGGCCAACGCCCAGTGGGAGGACGGGCTGTCGGCGGAGCAGGTAGAGTCCGAGGCGAAGGCGCTCTCGCCGGAAGAGGCGGCGCGGATGGGGATCGCGGTGGACACCAGCATTCACCTGGAGCAGCTGGATGCGCGCGACTCGCTCCCCGGCCGCGGCGGCGCGGCGGATTCGGCGGCACGGGGAGACACGACGGCTGACTCGGTGCCGGCTGCGCCGTGAAACGGGTGACGGAGCGCGTGGCCGCCCTCGTGCCCGGCGGTTGAAACCGCTGCTGGAACGTCACGGAGTCCGCCTGCGCGCACGCCTGCGCGGACTGTCCCGGGTCGGGTGAGTGCCACGCTGGACGGATCTGCGCCGGTGCAGGTGAAGCCCCGCGCAGTTTGCGGGGCTTTCCGCAGTCGTTGCGGCGAGTTCACTCGCTCCGGCGCGGAGCCGGGGCCCCACGTGGCCGGCCACGCGCCCGGCGGTTGAACCCAGATCCTGCGTGGAAAAAGCGAGCACCGTCTGGAAGTAGTAGAATGTGAGTCACTTCCGCCAAGAAGCAGACCACAATCGACTTCACCCAAACGGTGCTCGCATGAAAGCTATTCCGGGGCGGCCTCACGTACAAG
>DASTNU010000322.1:0-4391 GCA_035720605.1 Longimicrobium sp.
CTGTACAACTCGCCGCTGGCGCTGCGGGTGCACGGCGCGCTGGACGCCGCCGCTGGTCCGGTGCGCGGAAGCCAGCCCCACGGTACGGCGGAAAAGATCCTTCGGTCGCGCGCAAGTTCCTGTGCTACCGCTGGTTTCCCGGTGTGCGCTCCCTCAGGAAGACAACGCCTCTTGCCGTGGGCTGGAGGTTGTGCAACACCCTCTCAGCCTCAGGCCTGGGAAGAGGAGAGGGAGACCAGGCCGTCCACCAGGGCGCGGATCACCCGCGCGGTGTCTGTGGCGGGACGGTGGAGGTCGCGCCGCAGGAGCTTCCAGGCGTAGAGGTCGGTGGCGGCCACGAAGGCGTCCAGGCGGATGGCGTGCGCGCCGTCCGTGGGGGGCGGCAGCCAGGCGGCAAAGACGCGGGCGCACCACTCGCGGTGCGCCGCGCGCCCCGCCCGCACGATGGCCTTCGCCTCCGGCAGCTTTTCCTCCAGCGCGAGGGTGCGGAGGACCGCGTCGCCGTCGCGCTCGTAGTGCGCCAGCAGGACGTCGAGCGCCTCTTCCACGCTGCCGGGGGGCGCCTGTCCGCGCTCCGCCTCGATCCCCGCCGCGTCGGCTTCGATGCAGGCGGCGATCACGCCCTCCCGCGAGCCGAAGCGCCGGATCACCGTCCGCACCGAGACGCCCGCCCGCCCGGCGATGTCGGCGAGGGTGATCTCGTCGATCGGGCGCTCCCGCCACAGCGCGACGGTCGCCGCGAGAATGTCGCGGGCCGTCCGGGCCGCCGCGTCGGCGCGCGCCGCCATCCGGTAGCCCCGTGCCGGCGAAGGAGATTTCATGTCACTCATGATGACATCAAGTCCTTGCTGCGTCAAGCACTCGAACGCTCGTTCGGGTGACGCGGATTGTGTAACAGAACTCACTCAGTCTCAAAAAGCGCGGTCCATGCTCAGGGCTGGACGAATCCAGGCAGATGAATTTCATCCTTTGCAACCATCGTTCGAATCAACGCAAAAAGAACGGCCTCCGCGCTCCATGGGCCCATACGTGCGGGAACAGCACCATAAAATACAGGATTTGCCCTAACTGACGGGAGGATGGTAGCAGTTCTCGCCAACTGTTTCTGCACGGACCTCGTCCACGCCGACTTTTGTTTCCGGACATGAGTTGACGAAAGGGCTCGATGGGAATACTGTTGAGCCCGGAGTCGCTGTTTGAAATAATATGGCGCTTTACGTAACTAATAATTCGGCCCGCTCCCCGCTGCCTCCGGTCCGGTGCGGGGGGTGGGGCTGCCATTTCCGTTCGCCGATCCCCCCTCAGAGAAGGTCTGCAGCCGATGTCCATCGTTTCGGAGCAGCAGGTTCTCTTGCCCCCGGCGCAAGGCGGCCGGGTGCACCCGTGGAACGACACCGGGCGCGACTACCCGCCGGGGTGGTGCGTGCACCAGATGGTGGAGGCGCAGGCGCGGCGCACGCCGGATGCCGTGGCCGTCTGCTGCGGCGACGGGCGGCTGACGTACCGCGAGCTGGACGCGCGCGGCAACCAGGCCGCCCGCCTGCTGCGCCGCCATGGCGTGGGGCCGGACGTGCTGGTGGGCGTCTACATGGAGCGCTCGCTGGAGCTCGTCGTCGGGATGCTGGGGGTGCTGAAGGCCGGCGGCGCCTATGTGCCGCTGGACCCGGCGTATCCCCGCGCCCGCGTGCAGCTGATGCTGGCCGACACGCGCGTCCCCGTCCTCCTCACGCAGCCGGCGCTCGCCGGGCGGGTGGAGGCCGGGGACGCGGCCGTCGTGGTGATTGACGGCTCCTGGAACGCGTTCGAAGGTGAATCGGCCGAGCCGGTGGATGCTTCCGCCGATCCGGAGAACCTGTCGCACGTCATCTACACGTCCGGTTCTACGGGTGTCCCCAAGGGTGTGCAGATCCGCCACTCCAGCGTGGCGACGCTCATCCGCTGGGCGCCGGAGGTGCTGGCGATCGGCGACGGGACGTCGGTGCTGGCTTCGACCTCCGTCTGCTTCGACGTGCACGTGGCGGAGACGTGGGTGCCGCTCTCGCTGGGCGCCCGCATCGTCGTCGTCCCCAACGCGCTGCACCTGGCGTCGCTGCCGGAAGGCGAGCAGGTCGACGTGGCGTCGATGGTGCCCTCCGCGGCCGCCGAGCTGCTGAAGATGGGCGGCATCCCGCACACCATCCGCAGCTTGAACCTGGGCGGCGAGCCGCTGCGGAATGAGCTGGCGCAGGATCTCTATCGCGCCCTGCCCAACCTGCGGCAGGTCGTCAACCTCTACGGCCCCACCGAAGACACGACGTACTCCACGTACGCCATCCCGCCCCGCGGCACGGAGCGGACGATGCCGGTGGGCTACCCGGTGGCGAACACGCAGCTCTACATCCTCGATCCGCAGTATCAGCCCCTCCCGCATGGCGAGACGGGGGAGATCTGGATCGGCGGGGCGGGGCTGAGCCGCGGCTACCTGCGCCGGCCTGCCGCGACGGCGGAGAAGTTCGTCCCTGACCCGTTCAGCGCGCTTCCCGGCGCGCGGATGTACCGCACGGGCGACGTGGGCAGGGCGGGGGACGACGGGCAGATCGACTGCCTGGGGCGCATCGACCACCAGGTGAAGGTGCGCGGCTACCGCGTGGAGCTGGGCGAGGTGGAGGAGGCGTTGCGCCGCCACCCCGCCGTCGCCGACGCGGCGGCGACGGTGCGCGAGGACGTTCCCGGCGACCGGGTGCTCGTCGGCTACGTGGTGTCGGAAGATGGCGGAGAGCTGACGGCCACCGAGTTGAAGGCGTTCCTGAAGGACCGCCTGCCCGAGTACATGGTGCCGACGTTCGTCGAGGCGCTGGACGCGCTGCCGCGGCTGCCGAACGGCAAGGTGGACCGCGGGGCGCTCCCCGCGCCGCGCATCGACGCGGAGCGCAGCTACACCGCGCCGCGCACGCCGGTGGAGGACGCCGTCTGCCGCACCTGGGCCGAGGTGCTGGGCGTGGAGCGCGTCGGCGTGGAGGACGACTTCTTCGACCTGGGCGGCCACTCGCTGCGCGCCACGCAGGTGGTCTCCCGCCTGCGCCAGGCGTTCGGCGTGCAGCTGGCGCCGTTCATCGTCTTCGAGCTGCGCACCCCGGCGGAGCTGGCCCGCGCGGTGGAGCGCGGCGGCGCGGAAGCGGACGGCGTTCCGCCGCTGGAGCCCGCGGACCGCGGCCAGCCGATCCCGCTTTCCTCGTCGCAGAAGGCGATCTGGTTCTTCCAGGAGCTCTCGCCGGGGATGCGGTCGTACAACTTCCAGGCGGCCATCCGCTTCCGCGGCGCGCTGGACGTGTCCGCGCTGGAGCGCGCGCTGACGGAGATCGTGCGCCGCCACGAGATCTTCCGCACCGTCTTCCGCGCCATCGACGGCGAGCCGCGGCAGCTGGTGCAGGAGCCGTGGGCCGTCACCCTTCCCGCCACCGACCTGCGGAGCGTCGCCGAGGAGGCACGGGAGGGCGAGCTGGAGCGCATCCTCCGCGACGAGTTCCTCAAGCCCTTCCACCTGGGCGAGCTGCCGCTGATCCGCTGGACGCTCTACCGCACGGCGGACGACGAGCACGTGCTGGCGGCGGTGGAGCACCACTTCGTCCACGACGGGTGGAGCTTCGGCGTGTTCCTGCGCGAGCTGGCGGCGCTCTACGCCGCGTTCACGCAGGGGCAGGACTCGCCACTGGAGCCGCTCGACCTGCAGTTCGCCGACTACGCCGTCTGGCAGCAGCGGTGGATGCGGTCCGCGGAGGCGGCGCGGCAGCTGGACTACTGGAAGCGGAAGCTCGCCGGCCTCCCGCCCGTCCTGGAGCTGCCCGCGGACCATCCGCGTCCCGCGGAGATGAGCTTCCGCGGCCGCTCGCTGCGCTACCGGCTGCCGCCGGAGCTGGCGCGGCAGGCGCTGGAGTTCAGTCGCAAGCACGGCGTCACACTTTACGTCACCCTCCTGGCCGCGTACCAGGCGCTGCTGCACCGCTACACCGGCGCCACGGACTTCGCGGTCGGCGGCGGCGTCGCGAACCGCAACGACAGGGCGGCGGAGCAGGTGATCGGGATGATCGTCAACACCGTCGCGCTGCGGGCCGACGTGGCGGGCGATCCCACCGGCGAGGAGCTGCTGCGCCGCGTGCGCGACGTGACGTACGAGGCGTACGCGCACCGCGAGCTTCCCTTCGGCGAGGTGGTGGAGGCGGTGCAGCCGGCGCGCCGGCTGAGCCACCTGCCGATCTACCAGACCGCCTTCTCCTTCCACGACGCGCCGTATCCCCCGTTCGCGCTCCCCGGCGCGCGGATGGAGGTCACTGAGGCGCTCAGCAACGAGTCCGCCAAGTTCGACCTGCAGGTCATCTGCATCCCCCGCGGCAGCCAGCAGGCGGGCGCGGACG
>DASTNU010000323.1:0-2991 GCA_035720605.1 Longimicrobium sp.
GGATCGAGGCCGGCCGTCGGCTCGTCGACGATGATGAGCCGCGGGTTGCCGATGAGCGCCACCGCGATGCCGAAGCGCTGCCGCATCCCGCCGCTGAAGCTCCCCAGCCGCCGGTGCCGCGCCTCCCACAGGTTGGTCTGCTCCAGCAGCGAGCGCACCACGTCGCGCCGCTCGTTCCGCCGGGTGACGCCCTTGAGCACCGCGAAGTGGTCCAGCAGCTCCTCCGCCGTCGCACGCGGATACAGGCCGAACTCCTGCGGCAGGTAGCCCAGCGTGCGCCGCACCGCCTCCCTGTCGCGCAGCACGTCGATGTCGCCCAGGGTGGCGCGCCCGGCGTCCGCCTCCTGCAGCGTGGCCAGGATGCGCATCAGCGTGCTCTTTCCCGCCCCGTTGGGCCCCAGCAGCCCGAACATCCCCGGGGCGATGGTGAGCGACACGTCGCGCAGCGCGACCACGCCGTTGGGATACGTCTTGGAAAGCCGCTCGATCTTCAGTTCCACGGACGCACGTGGTGAGGGGGAGATCAGCGCGGCTGGGCCGCGGCCGGGGGCGGAACCGCGGGGATGGGCGCCGGCGGAGGCGGAACCTGACGGGGGGACCGGTGCGCCGGCCGCACGTCGAAGACCGCCCCGATCATCACCACCCTCACCGGCTGGCGCACGGTATGAAAGCCCGGCTCTTCCCCGCGGTACTTCTTCGCGTCGGCGGTTCCGAACGCGCCCGACACGTAGAGGTGCATACCATGCCGGCCGGGTGTTCGATAGGCGACGGTGGGAGCCCAGTAGCGGGGCTTCAACCGCTCCTCGGTGCCCCCGTCCAACGAGTAGGTCCACGTGGGCCGCCGCGACGACAGGAAGGCGAATCCCTGCGTGGTGTACCATCCGGAGCCGTCCGGCCTCATGCGTCCGGCCTGCACGTACGGCATTCCATGGCTGCCCGCCGCCAGCACACCCGCGCCCAGATCGAAGCCCATCGAGGTGGGCGCCTGTACGTACAGGTCCAGCTCCGACGACACCAGCGCCGTGGACAGCGTGAACCCCGCGCTCCAGCCGCCGGCGGAAGCGGACGCCGCGCGGCCGTAGCGCATGCCGACGCCTTGCTGCGGAATCAGGTTGGTCTCGCAGGCAGGGCGATCGCAGAGCGTTCTCGTGCCGCCCGCGGTGCCGTAGAAGGTAAGCCCCTGCTCCACCCGTGGGCCGTGCGCCACCACCGGCGCGCACGCCGTCATGCACGCAGCCGCCAGCAGCGTGAGAAGAGTGCGCGGCGACAGGCGCTCGATTTGTGATGCCAAGGTCGGGTCCCGTTGAAGGTGACTGCGGGCGAGGCTGCAACGTGGCGCCGTCGGGATACGTCCTTGAGAGGCGCTCGTTCTCCGGTTCCGCGATCTGCGTTGGCGGGCGTGGAGGGATCTGTGTCTCGGAGGATGGATGATGATACGCGATCCTCCGGCGCCGCGAAACGGAATGCTGCCCCACACCGTCAACGGAGCGGGCAGAGGAGGAGGTGGTGATCTCGACTCTGCTGACCCGGCTGACTCAGCGTGAGGTCGATTCCCGTTTCGGCGTGAGATGGCGTCAGGGGGATCGAAGCGGCGGCAGGATGGGAAGGAGGGTGCCGCGGATGCGCTGCTCGAACGAGAGCCCCGCCATCAGCAGGCGCACCGGCTCGCGTCGCGACTGGCCCTCGACCGCGCGGACATCCATCCACCCCACCGCGCCCGAGAGGTAGACGTGGATGGCACCGCCGCGGTACGCGGCGCGGTAGGCCAGGGTGGGCGCCCAGTAGCGCGGCGCCACCTCCAGGTCCTCGTCGATGTCGAACACTCTTTCCCGCGACGCCAGGACGGCGAAGCCCTGCGTCGTGTACAGGCCGGAGCCATCCTCCTCCACGCGCCCCGCCTGCAGGTACGGCATCACGTGGGCGGGCGAGAGCAGCAACCCACCGCCCGCGGCCCAGCTCGGCGACGTCGGCGCCTGCACGTACGCATCCAGCTCCGACGACACCAGGCCGAGCGCCAGCGTCCCCGCGACGCTGTAGCCCGGGCGCCCGTCGTCCGCCGCGCGCCCGTATCGCGCCCCCATCCCGATTTGAGGGAGGATGTCGAGCGAGCACGCGGTGTCGCACGCGTTGCGCGCCACGCCGAGCGTCCCGGTGAAGTGCAGCCCCGGCTCCACCCGCGGCCCGTGGGTGACGATCGGCGCGCACGCGGCAGGCGCGAGAAGCAGGAGGACGGCGAGCGGTCGCATCATTTGACAGGAAGGAACTGGGCACGATATCGGAAGCGGCGCCGAACATCCGGCACCGCCATCAACGTCTCACCACCTCCGCGTGAGACGGGGTGGGGAGATCCAGACAACGAATCAGTTCACTCACGCACTCACGCACTCACGCCCTCACGCACTCTTTCACTCTTCCAGCATGGGAATCCGCACCCCCTCCCGCCGCGCCGTCTCCACCGCGTCCTCGTAGCCCGCGTCCGCGTGGCGGATGACGCCCATCCCGGGGTCGTTGGTCAGCACCCGCTCCAGCCGCTCGCGCATCTCCGGCGTGCCGTCCGCGACGATCACCTGCCCCGCGTGCAGCGAGTTGCCGATGCCCACGCCGCCGCCGTGGTGAAAGCTCACCCACGACGCGCCGCTGGCCACGTTCACCAGCGCGTTCAGGATCGGCCAGTCGGCGATGGCGTCGCTTCCGTCCTTCATCGCCTCCGTCTCGCGGAACGGCGACGCCACCGACCCCGTGTCCAGGTGGTCGCGGCCGATCACGATCGGCGCCTTCAGCTCCCCCGACGCCACCAGGTCGTTCAGCGCCACGCCGAACTTCGCCCGCGCCCCCTGTCCCAGCCAGCAGATGCGCGACGGCAGCCCCTGGAACGCCACCTTCTCCCGCGCCTGCGTGATCCACCGCCGCAGGTGCTCGTCCTCCGGGAACAGCTCCAGCACCAGGTCGTCCGTGCGGTGGATGTCCGCCGGGTCGCCGCTGAGCGCCACC
>DASTNU010000324.1:0-3963 GCA_035720605.1 Longimicrobium sp.
ACCCCTCGCAAATATACATCCTGAAACTCAGCGTCGCTACCGGCTGGCTACCATTACGAGTGTCAAAAAAGAAATCACGTTGACACTCGCAAGGCAAAAACGCGAAAAGATCGCCACAAACGCGGCTATGGCTCATTGAGGGTGGTCGCGCCTCGAGGATGTCGGCGCGGGCACGTCAGGGAGGGATGGCCTTTCGAGCAACCCGAGATTGAGAAGCGACCGGCGGAGCAGGATGAGGACTCCTGAAGGCAAACAGCGCCACCCGGGAATGATGTGCGGCGCTGCTGGTGAGTCGCTCGATTGGCCGAGAGCGCTGGAGCCGCGGTTGATCGCCTCACGGCCGCCACACCTCCGGGTCCTCGTCCTCCGGCATCTCCCTGGCGAGGGCGGCGGAGGCGTGGCTCCAGAGCGCTTCCAGCAGCGGGTCCAGCCCGCGGCGCGCCACGGACGAGATGAGGAACTGCCCCCACGCGCCCGGCGCCTCCACCCGCGGCGCAGGCCATTCGGGCGGCAGCAGGTCCGCCTTCGTGAAGACGACGGCGTGGGGCTTGGCCGCGAGCTCCGCCGAGTACCGGCGCAGCTCGTCCATCAGCCTGTCGTACTCCGCCTGAGGCTCCAGCGCGTCGGCGGGGATCATGAGCGCCAGGGTGCGGGTGCGCTCGATGTGGCGCAGGAACTGGTGGCCCAGCCCCCTGCCCTCGTGCGCGCCCTCGATGATCCCCGGGATGTCGGCCATCACGAACGAGCGGCTGCCGGAGAGCTGCACCACCCCCAGGTTGGGCGTCAGGGTGGTGAACGGGTAGTCCGCCACCCGCGGCGTGGCCGCCGAGACGGCGGAGAGCAGGGTGCTCTTCCCCGCGTTCGGCTCGCCGACCAGACCGACGTCGGCGATCAGCTTGAGCTCCAGCGCGATCCGCCGCTCATCCCCGGGTTCACCCGGGTCCGCGCGGCGGGGAGCCTGGTTCGTGGCTGTCGCAAAGCGAGCGTTTCCCCAGCCGCCCTTGCCGCCTCGCGCCACCACCAGCTCGTCGCCGTCGCGCAGCAGCTCGCCCAGGGGCTCCTCCGTCTCCGCGTCGCGCACCACCGTGCCCGGGGGCACGCGCAGCACCAGGTCGTCGCCGCTGCGGCCGGTGGAGTTCTGGCCGAAGCCCTTGGCCCCGCTCTCCGCGCGGTAGTGCTGGCGGTAGCGGTAGTCCATCAGGGTGGTGAGCTGCGCGTCGGCGCGCAGGATGACGTCGGCGCCCTTGCCGCCGTCGCCGCCGTCCGGGCCGCCGCGCGGCGTCATGGACTCGCGCCGGAACGACGACGCGCCCGGCCCGCCGTCCCCCGCCTTCACGTTGATCTCCGCGTAATCCAGGAACACCGCTTCCCCTCCCCCTCCGGCTCGATTCAGGAAATCAACCGCAACGTTGGCCTCTGCGCGTGCCCCCTCCGCTTCGCTCCGGGTCGGGCTGCGCGCGCCGCAGGCAACGATACCAACCGTTGCCAACGGCGCCGAGCCCCCGGCGATCACCCGCGCTCGTGCGCCTCCGCTATGCCCGTGCATGCGCGCCGGTTTCTCGGCCCTGCCGGGCGCGCATCCCTCACGCAACTGCAAGGGCCAGCGCCATCACCCTGCCACCCTGTCACCCTGTCACCTTCCCCCGGATCTCCCCCCACAGCGCCCGCACCGCGGACGCCTCCTCCCCGTCCAGGAACCCGCAGGCGATCTCGACGGCGGCGTCCACCTCCTCCACCGTCGCGCCCGAGTTGAGCGATCCGCGCAGGTGCGAGTGCAGCTGACGGGGCACGTCCCACACCGCCAGCAGCGCCGCGATGCACAGCTCGCGCGTCTTCAGCTCCAGCCCGGGGCGCCCGATCACCCGGCCGTAGCCGCCGGCGAGCATCCACCCCTCGAAGTCGGGGTGCAGCGCGCGCACGTTCTCGCGCAGCTTGTCGTAGTTGGCGCCGTACACCGCCGCGCACACCCGCTCGCCACGCGCGTCCCACTCCGCCGCGTCCTCGGCCAGGGGAGGCGAGGCGGGCCGGCCGCTCACCTGGCGCCACACGGCCAGCGCGTTCAGCGCATCGGGAAAGCCGACGAACAGGTGGGACTGCAGCAGCACCTCCTCCACGGCTCGTGGATCCGCCTCGTGAGCCGCCACCTCCAGCTCCGCGCGGATGGCCGCCGCGTGCCGCGTCCCCAGGGCCGCCGCCACGCGCAGCAGCGCCGCCCGCCCCGTATCAGTCATCCGCGGCCCTCCGCCCCGTTCACCCGTTCACCCGCTCACGTTCACGCCATCGCCGCCTGCAGCCGGATCGACGGCCGCACCTCGCCCGTCACCTCGCCGCGCGTGTTGGCGACCTCGTGAAAGACGTAGGAGTGCAGCGCGCCGAAGTCATCCTCGGAGATCAGGTCCAGCTCCCGCAGCACGCCGGCGATCGCGGGCGCGATCGCGCGCGCGCTCCCGTCCTCCACCTTGAGCGCGATCCCCAGCTCCGCGCCGGGGACGCCCACGCAGTAGACCCCCTCCGCACCGGTCTTGGCGAACACGCGCCCCTCCGTCACCCGCGCCAGGTCGGTGCAGATGCGCCCTTCGCCCGCCACCATCTCCGGGTGGGCCGCCATGGCCCCCACCACCGTCGCCGGACCCTGCTCCCCGCGGCGCGCGGCGGCAGCCAGGCCTGCGTACGCCAGCGCCATGTGCCGCAGCGGCAGCGCGAAGCACACCACCCCGCAGCCGTCCACGCCCAGGCCGATGGCTTCCGGCGGCACCTGCGTCCAGCGCGCCACCTCCGTCAGCAGCCGCGCCTGCACCGGGTGCTCCATGCAGTGGTAGCCCTCCACGTCCCATCCGCGCGCCCGGGCCAGGGCCATCATCCCCGCGTGCTTGCCGGAGCAGTTGTTGTGCAGCCGCACCGGCTCCAGCCCCTGCTCCTGCAGCTCGCGGCGGGTCTCGTCGTCGAAGGGGGGATGAGGGCCGCAGGCCATGGACTCCGCCGTCACGGCGATCTTCTCCAGCAGCGACTCCGCCGCGCGCACGTGGGCCGCCGTCCCCGAGTGCGAGCCGCAGCACAGCGCCAGCTCGCGCGGGGTGATGCCGAACCGGTCGAACGCGCCGTCGTCCACGATCGGCAGCGCCTGGATCGGCTTGGCCGCCGAGCGCCAGAACGTCACGCGGTCAGGCTCGCCGGAGAAGGCGCGCAGCGTCCCGTCCGCATCCACCACCGCCACGTGCACCCGGTGGCGCGACTCCACCACGGCGCCGCGCGTCACCTCCACCACGCTCTCCAGGTCGGCCATCTTCGTCTGGTCGGAAGGCTGGATGTATGAAGCTTCTTTCGAACGACCGATTCGGGCGTGCCCCGGCGCTCACCGGCTCCACGACGATTCCGCCGTGCCCGTGCATCCGCGCCGGATTCTCGTCCCTGCGAGCGCGCATCCCTCACGCAACCGCAGCGCGGAGACCCTTGCCACACACCCCGCCATCCGGAGCGCCGCGAGCCCTCCCGGACACACCCCTCCCCCGAAGTTGGGGGAGGGGTCGCTGCCGAGCCGCGAGGAACGAGCGGCGCAGGTCGGCGGGGAAGAGGGCCCCCGCGGACGCAGTGAGCACCCTGTCCACTCACGCACTCACGCACTCACGCACTCACGCACTCACACGTTCTCGATCAGCAGGCGCACCGCCAGCACGGTGAACAGCGTCGCGAACACCCACGCCAGGGTGCGCGCGTTCATCCGCCGGTTCAGCTCGGCGCCCCAGCCTACCGAAAGCACCGTGCCGGCCGCGAGCACCAGCGCGGGGGCGAAGTCCACGTACCCCAGGCTGAACCCCGGCCGCACCGGCACGGGAGGCGCCGCCAGCATGTACGCCAGCGCCCCGCCCAGGCTGGTGAGGGTGATGATCGCCAGGGAGGTGGCGGCCACGCGCCGCAGGTCGATCCCCACCACCTGCATCATCAGCGGGATCGATCCCTGGGGGG
>DASTNU010000325.1:0-5538 GCA_035720605.1 Longimicrobium sp.
GCTGGGCTGCGTGGACGCGGTGACGCTGTTCGACGAGGACACGCCGCGGGAGCTGGTCGCCGCCCTCCTTCCCGACGTGCTGGTGAAGGGCGGCGACTACACGGTGGAGACCATCGCCGGCGCGGACGAGGTGATCGCCGCCGGCGGGCGCGTGGAGGTGATCCCGCTCGTTCCCGGGCGGTCCACCACCTCCATCCTGGAACGAGCGAGGAGGGGAGGGGAGGATGGCTGACGAGACGGCGGTCCGCGCCGACGGCCGCGCGCCCGGCGAGCTGCGCCCGGTGACGCTGGAGCGCGGCGTGGGATTGTACGCGGAAGGGTCGTGCCTGATCACCGCCGGCCGCACCCGGGTGCTGTGCACGGCCTCGGTGGAGCAGGGGGTGCCCGGGTGGCGCAAGGGGCGCGGCGCGGGATGGGTGACGGCGGAGTACTCCATGCTTCCGCGCGCCACCAGCACCCGCAACTCACGCGACCGCGAGAAGGTGGGCGGGCGCACGCTGGAGATCCAGCGGCTGATCGGCCGCTCGCTGCGCGCCTGCGTGGACATGGCGGCCATGGGCGAGGTCCAGATCACCGTCGACTGCGACGTGCTGCAGGCGGACGGCGGCACCCGCACCGCCTCCATCACCGGCGGCGCCGTGGCCCTGTACGACGCCTGTGCGTGGCTGCAGCGCAAGGCCGGCCTTTCGACCTCGCCCTTTGGCCACTTCGTGGCCGCCATCAGCGGGGGCATCGTGGACGGCGCCGTGGTGCTGGACCTGGACTACGCCGAGGACGTGCGGGCGGAGGTGGACCTGAACGTCGTGGCGCGCGAGGGCGGGGGATTGATCGAGGTGCAGGGCACCGGCGAGCACGGCGACTTCACGCCGGAGCAGCTCGCCTCCCTCGTCGGCGTGGCCGCCGGCGCCATCCGCGAGCTGAACGCCCGCCAGCGCGCCGCCGTCTCCGGCTGAGCCGGGGTCCGGCTGCCGGCTCGATCGTCGAGCAGGGCGGCCAGGTGGTCGACATCCGGACGCGGTGAGAGTGCGTGAGTGCGTGAGTGCGTGAGTGGGCAGTCGCCCTTTTTCGGTCAGCTTGCAGCCCTTCCGCCGGCGTGAAGCATGAGCAACGATTCTCCCCTCTTCGCGCGGCAGTTTGCGCGGGGAGGGGCCGGGGGAGGGGCCCCGCGGCTGGTGGTCGCCACCCGCAATCCCGGCAAGGTGCGGGAGATCCGGGAGATCCTGGCCCCGCTGGCCGGCTGGGACGTCGTCGGGCTCGATCATCTCGGCATCCCCGAGTCGCCGGACGAGGACGCTCTCGAAGAATTCGATACCTTCGAGGAGAACGCGCTGGCGAAGGCGCGCTGGTTCGCCGCGAAGACCGGCGTCCCCGCGCTGGCGGACGACTCGGGGCTGTGCGTGGATGCGCTGGGCGGGGCGCCCAGCGTCCGCTCCCGCCGCTTCGCCCCGGTGGACGAGGCCCGCGGCGAGCGCCAGGACCAGGCGAACAACCGCCACCTGCTCGCGCTTCTGGAGGACGTGCCGGAGGAGGCGCGGACGGCGCGCTACGTCTGCGCCGCGGCCGTGGCGTGGCCGGACGGGCGCGAGCTGGTGCGCACCGGCACGTGCGAAGGCACGATCCTGCGCGAGCCCCGCGGCGACGGCGGCTTCGGGTACGATCCGCTCTTCTACGTGGAGGACGAAAACGCGTCGTTCGGCGAGCTTCTGCCGGAGCGGAAGAACGCGCTGAGCCACCGCGGACGGGCGGTGCGGGCGGTGGCCGCGGCGCTGGCGCAGGGTTGACGAAAACGGGAGTTTCGTCTAGTTTTCAGCGCTTCTGGACCGGGGCGTAGCGCAGTCCGGTAGCGCGCCTGCTTTGGGAGCAGGAGGTCCCCGGTTCGAATCCGGGCGCCCCGACTTGAGCAGGGACAGGCGCCAGTAGCTCAGCTGGATAGAGCAACGGCCTTCTAAGCCGTAGGTCATAGGTTCGAGTCCTATCTGGCGCGTAGCTAAGTTCAGCGCCCACCGTAACTTGCGGTGGGCGCTTCTCTGTTTCCAAGCGTCCCGTCGAGTGGCTCCGTGCGCAAAATTGTGTGAACGAGAGTGGAAGAACAGCGTGGAATTTTGTGAATCGGCTTACGACAAAGCCGAAGTGCACCGGTTTCCTGCTTTTCTGTAAGACCAATCCCTGCTGTAGCTTACATCGCGTCCCGCTTCGGGTGGATGCGAATGACCCGCCTGCTGAAGTCTACGCTCCCCCGGGGTGCCGTCACCGTCTTGCGCGCGTGAAGTAGAACCGGAACGCGGCCAGGTGCGGGCCCGTGTCGCTGTGCAGCACCGCGTTCTCCCGTCCCACCGGCACCTCGCGGATGTGCAGGTCAGGAAAGCCGTTGCGGCTGCACGTGTTGTACAGTGACGTGAAGCTGTGCACCGAGTGCCGCAGCGTGGGCACGGCCGTGCGCTCGCCCGGCACCTCCACGTGGAGGATGTCGGCGGTGTGCCTGCCGTGGCGGTAGATCCGCTCGATCCCGCGGTGCAGCGCGTGGTAGCTCTTCCCGCTCATCTGCCCGCCGGGGCGGATGGTCTGGAGGAGAAGCTCGAGCTGCCTGCCGCGCACGGCCACCCGGCGCAGCGTCGTGAGGTCGCGCCACAGCAGCTTCAGGAATGGGTCCGGCGCGCAGATGATCTCGCCGCGGGCGGCCCGCGCCAGGAGCACCTCGCAGTCCGGGGCTTCCAGGTCAACGTTCAGCAGCAGCACCCGCGCGCCGTCGGGAATGCGCGCCGCGTCCCATGAGGTCCCCACGCGCAGGTCCAGCCCCACCCGGCCGGCCATCGTCCGCAGCGACTGGATCTCCAGGTGCTCCAGGGTGTCCTCGTGGCGGTGCAGCACCGCCGGCCGGGTGAGCAGGTACGCCGGCGAGGGGAGCGTGCCCAGCAGCTCGGTGGTGCGCTCGCGGAGCTCGCGGACGACGTGCTGCACCTGCGGGAGCACGGCGTACCCGTCCGCGGGGAGCTCGCACAGGAACATCCCCACGTCGGGGAGCTGGACCTGCTCCACGTGCACCTCGCCGTCGGCCGTCAGGTACAGGTCGGCCTGCAGATAGAGGGCGGGTTCCACCGGGTCGGCGTCCGCCGACGCCCTGGCCGAGGCGAGCGCCTCGTGCAGCGGGGTGCCGTCGCGAAAGAGCGCCCGCGCGTGCGCGGCCCTGGCCTGCGCCGGCTCCAGGAGCTCGTTCACGGCGCGCTCCACCCGCAGGCAGACGTGCTCCGGCACGACGATGGGAGCGTCGGTGGCGGACGCGTTGCAGAAGAAGAACAGGCCGCGCCCCACGTCGGCGTCGCGCCGGCTGGAGCCCACCAGCGCGGCCAGCTCGTCCAGCACCCCCGCGCACTCCGCGTAGTGGAGCTCGCGGTACAGGGCCCGCAGGCGCTCGGCGGCCTCGCGCGCCGCGGGTCCGGCGGCCAGCGCCTCCCACAGGTGCACTTCCGGCACCGCCACGCCTTCGCGCAGGGTGATCCGCCAGGGACGCAGCTCGGCGCCCTCGGCGGTGGTGAACGGAAGGAAGGTGCCCGCGGGCCCCTGGTCGGTCTTCAGGACCGGGCGGTAGAGCCCGGTGCGTTGCAGGTGCTGCTTGATGGTCCCCCGCTGCTGCGGGAAGAACGCCGCCATCAGGTGGAAAGGAGGGTTCTCCTGCATGTCGCGGATGGCGGCGCGCAGGCGCCCCGCCGCCTCGGGCGAGGGATCGCGGGCGTAGTCCCCCACGGCGTCGGGGTAGAGCGTATCCAGGCCGAGGGCCGCGGCTTTCACCCGGCCTCCGGCACGATGCAGTCGGTACATGTACGCTCGTCAGCCCGCCGCAGGCTCCCGCATCGCCGCGCGAGGCGGGGCCGGGGGCGGGCTCAGGTGGGTGTGAGGGCGCGCAGGCGGCGCGTCTCTTCCACGTTGCCGCCGCCGTAGAGGACGCGGTACTCCTCGCTGTCGCGCATCAGCTCGGCGTGGGTCCCGACCGCGTTCACGTGGCCATCCTGGATCATGCAGATCTGGTCGGCCAGCGTGGCGGTCTGCACGCGATGGGTGACGAAGATCACCGTCTTGTTCTCGAGCCGCGCGAACAGGTCGCGCAGGATCTCGGTCTCCGTCTTCATGTCGATGTTGCTGGTGGCTTCGTCCAGCAGCAGCACCGGCGCGTCGCGGATCAGCGCGCGCGCCAGCGCCATCCGCTGCCGCTGCCCGCCCGAGAAGGTGGCGCCCCACTCGGCCACGCTGGTCTCGTAGCCGTGCGGCAGGTCGGCGATCAGGTCGTCCAGGTGGCACAGGCGCACCGCGTCGTCCACGCGGGCGCGCGAGGGGTCGGGGGCACCCAGCGTCAGGTTCTCCCAGATCGTCCCCTGCATCAGCGACAATTCCTGCCACACCACCGATACCTGGCGGCGCAGGTCGGGGATCGACATGCCGGTGACCGGCGTCCCGTCGATGGTGATCTGCCCCGTGTCGGGCTCCTCCATCCGGATGATGAGCCGCAGCAGCGACGACTTCCCCGCGCCGCTCGGCCCCACCACCGCGGTGACCAGCCCGCGCGGAAAGTGCAGGTTGATCCCGTGCAGGACGCGCTTCTCGGGCGAGTAGCCGAAGGACACGCCGTGCAGGCGGATATCCCCCGCGATGGGGTGGACGATCGCGGGCGCGGGGAGATACGACGACGCGGGATCCTGCTCGGGGGGGATCTCCAGGTACTCGAACATCCGCCCCAGGTTCACGGCCGTCTGCTGGAAGTCCGCTACGAGATTGGTGATGTCCCGAAGCGGGTTCGACAGGTACCCGATGTAGGCGCTGAAGGCGATGAAGTCGCCGAGGGTCATCTGGCCCGCGATGATCAGCTTCCACGCGTACCAGGTGAAGAGCGCGGTGCCCAGCGCGCGGACCACCGCGTTCAGCGCGATGAACACCTGCCGGATGCCGCCGGCCCGGAGCTGCACCTGCAGCGCGTCCTGGATCTGCCGGTTGGTCCGCTCGTAGATGTGGTGCTCCATCGCCATCGCCTTCAGCGTGCGGATGTGCGAGAGCACCTCCACCTGGTACGCGCTGAGCTCGGCATTCGCCTCGGCGCTCCGCTTCAACAGCCTGCGTACCAGCCGGATGGAAAGCGTGGTGATCGACGCCGTGATCGGGATGGTGACCAGCGCCACGATCGCCAGCTTCCACTGCAGCATCAGGAGGAACGGCGGCACCAGGACCAGGTACACGCCGTTGACGATGATGGTCTCGAAGACGCGTGACACGGAGGTGAGTGAGGCCCGCATGTCGGCGACGCGGCTCATGATCTCGCCCACCCGGTGCTCGTCGAAGAAGCGGACGCGCAGGTGCTGCAGGTGGTTGAAGAAGAGGAGGGAGGTGGAGCTCGTCAGGTGCGAGGTGGTGAAGGTGGTGAAGTAACCCCGGATGGCGCCCATCACGGCCTGCGCCACGGAGATCCCCAGGATTCCCGCCACCAGCACGTGCATCAGGTTGACGTCGCGGCTGGGGTACACCGCGTCGATCAGCAGCTTGGACAGGTAGGGC
>DASTNU010000326.1:0-2462 GCA_035720605.1 Longimicrobium sp.
CGCGGCGAGCTACCTTCCGCAGGCCGGCGGCGCCGGCTTCGACCGCGGCTCCTACACCTCGCCGTCCCTGGCCACCGATCCACCCCCTCCGCGAATCGCCCTCCGTTCCTGAACACGCCGTCCGTCCACCCGGGACGGGCGCGGAGAAACCGGAGAGGAGTGATTCCCAGAGGATGAGAAGGTTAGCGATCGCCGCGGCCCTGCTGGTGGGCGCCGCGGTGCCGGCCGCACTTCCCGCGCAGCATCAGCACGGGAACCCCGGCCGCGACAGCGCGCGGACGGACACGTCGCACGCGCGCCACGACTCCGCGACGCACCGGCGGATGCTGGAGGCCGACTCCGCGCGCAATCGCCAGATGCGTCCGGACGCCGGCCATCGACATCCGCCCGCACCCGCGCCCGCCGCGGCTCCGGCGCGGGGGCACGACGAGCACGCGCCGCCCCGGTCGATGCAGGCGGGCGCGGAGCACGCGGACGCGCGGCACGCGGCGGGCGGGCACCGGATGACGATGCGCCCGCTGGGCGGTGGATGGAGCGTGATGGGGATGGCGCAGGCATTCCCCATCGCCACCGCCGGGCTGGCGAGCGACCGCCCGATGCGCGGGACGGAGCCGTACCTCACCCAGCCCGCGGCGATGATCAACGTGGAGGGCCCCGGCAGCCGGCTGGTGCTGCGCACCACGCTGAACTTCGAGGGGATCACGCAGCCGGACGGCGAGCTCACCTACGGCGGCTGGGGCGAGGGGTTCATCGACCGGCGCCACCCGCACACGCTGCTGCACGAGCTGATGGTGAGCGTGAACGCGTGGAACGTGGCGGGCGGCGCGCTCTCGCTCTCCGCCGGCAAGGGCTTCGCGCCGTACGGCACGGACGACCCCATGGCGCGCCCGGTGGCGAAATATCCCACCAACCACCACCTTTCGCAGATCCTGGAGCGGTGGACGGCCAACCTGGTCTACCTTCGCGGCCCGTGGAGCGTGGAGGCGGCGGTGTTCGGCGGGGCGGAGCCGGACGGGCCGTACGACTTCTCCAACCTGGAGAGCTTCGGCGACTCGTGGTCCGCCCGGCTCATCCGCCGCTTCGGCGGGGAGGGGACGGGGGCGCGGTGGGAGGCGTCGGCCTCGTACGGCAGCGTGGCGGAGCTGCACCACGACGAGAAGGAGCGCACCTCGCTGGTGAACGGCTACCTTCGCCACGCGGCGCGGCACCGCCTCGGCACGCTGTACGCGCTGGCGGAGGCGTCGCGCAGCGAGCCGCACGGAGAGGCGGAAGGGTACTACGCGCTGCTGGGCGAGGCGATCGCCGGCATCGGCCGGCACCGGCCGTACGCGCGGGTGGAGTACGCCACGCGGCCGGAGTACGAGCGGGAGGCCGCGTCAGAGGCGGACGGCTTCTTCCGTTACGACCACGACGCGGAGCCGGCCGGCGCCACGCGCTGGCTGATCACCTCGCTCGGGTACGGGCGGCACCTCACCGGGTATCCGGCCGCGACGATGCCGTTCGTGGAGGTGCAGCACCACCGCGTGTGGGGCGAGCGGGGCGGCATCGACCCCACGCTGCTGTACGGCGATGACCGCTTCTGGAGCGTGACCGCGGGGGTGCGGGTGTTCCTGGGCTCCGCGGGGCAGATGCGCATGGGGAGCTACGGGGTGCTGGACGACATGACGTGGAGCCACCGGACCTCGAGCCGCGGGACGGGCCAACCATCACACTGATGCCGCTGAAGCCGACGAAACGGTTCTTCCGGGCCCGCCGCGCGCTCCTGTTCGCGGCGGCGCTCGCGTGCGCGCTGGTTCCGCTTTCCGCGGCGGCGCACACGCGGGTGGAGCGCTCGTCCCCCGCGGACGGCGACACCGCGCGCGGCCCCGTGCGCGAGGTGCGGGTGCGCTTCACCCGCGCGGTGGAGAGCGAGATGACCCGCCTCACCCTGCTGCGCGACGGGGTGCAGGTGGCGGGCGGCGGCACGCGGGTGGAGGAGAGCCAGGGGCGCGAGTACCTGCTGGCGCTCGCGGCGCCGCTGCAGCCCGGCGCGTACGTGGCGCGGTGGCAGACGGTGGGCGCGGACGGGCACGTGCTGGAAGGCGCGTTCCGCTTCGTGGTGGCGGCGGACTCCGCCGGCGCCGTGGCATCTGCGGCCATCGCCGGGACGGGGGCGGAGGACCAGCCCCCGCCGACGACGGACGGGACGGACGACGCGCTGGAGGAAGAGGTGGGGCCGGCGGGGCGGCCGCTGGCCGTGGCGGTGCGGTGGGCGTGGTTCGCCGCGCTGCTGGGGATGATCGGCGCGGTGGCGTTCCGCTACGGGGTGCTGCCGCGGCTGGACCGGGACCCGGACCACCGCGTGGTGGCCGCGCGGGCGGAGGCGGCGGTGTGGTTCGTGGCGCTGGGCGCGGCGGCGCTCTCCGCCGGAACGCTCTTCGCGCGGCTGTGGATGCAGGCGGCGGCGCTGGGCGGCGGGGTGC
>DASTNU010000327.1:0-2205 GCA_035720605.1 Longimicrobium sp.
CTGCTGGACCGTCACGAAGTCCGCCTGCGCGGACTGCCCGTACCCGGGCTGGGTGGGTGCCCCGTCGCAGGATCTCGCCTCTGGTGCGGTTGAAGCCCTGTTCGGGGGGCGCGACAGCGGCCTCGAGACAGGGCTTGTGGCTTTCCCAGCGGCGGGTTTACCCGCTCAGGGCGGGGCTGGCTCATGGACATGGTACTCGCCCGCCCCTTCACCCCTTCACCATCACCGCGGCTGCTCGAGGAAGCGGACGACCGCGTGCACCCACTGCGCCTGCGCGTTCTCCACGTGCGCGGCGTGGTCCGAGGCGGGAAGGACGACCCAGGCGCGATCCTCCGTCCCCAGCCGCGAGAAGAGCCTGGCGTGGCGCTCCATGCTCGCAATGGGATCGTTGACGCCGTGCAGCAGCAGCACGGGTACGCGCACCGCCGCCGGATCGACCGAGAACTCGGCCAGCTGCCGCCAGTCCGCCTTCACGGAGTCGCTCGCCAGCGCCTGCCGCACGTACGCATCCACCACCGCCGGCGACGCCGCGCCGGGCGTGATGAAGTCCGAAGCCGCCGCCTCCGCCGTGGTCCGCCGGCGCGGAGGGGCCGCGGGAGGCGCGCTGCTGCTGGCGAACGGGTTGTCGGGGTCGATGGGCGAGGCGTAGAGCACGATCGCCGAGAGCGACTCCGGATGCCGCTGCGCGGTGAGCAGCGCCACGTACGAGCCCAGCGAGTATCCCACCACGGCCGACCGCATCCCTTCCTCCCGCCCGGCGATCCAGTGCAGCACCGCGTTCGCGTCCTCCGCCGCCCGGCCGGGGGTGTTCCAGCCGGTGGAGTCGCGCGGCGTGGCGCCGTATCCCCGCTGGTCCAGCGCGTACGCCGCGTACCCCGCCCGCACCAGCGCATCCATCACCGACCGGTCCTCTCCCGGCACCTGCAGGTCCCAGTTGGGGAGCGAGCTCCAGGTCGCGCCGTGGATGAGCAGGATCGCCCCGCGCGGCGCGGTCTGCGGGCGCTTCTCCCACACCGCCAGCGGATGCCCGCCGGCATCCACCGTGTGCCGCGCCGGCTGCGCGGAAGCAGGGAAGGCGCTGAGCGCCAGCGCGGCGCAGAGGATCGATCGAATGCGCATGTCCGTTCAGTCGTGGGTGTCGTTTTGTTCTTTCCTGCCCGCCCAACCTGTCATTCTGAGGGAGGCGCCCGCGTGACCCCGCCCTGTCTGGAAGCTCGTGGCGCCGACCGAAGAATCCGGTTGCCGGAGTGCAGAGACTCTGTCTGTGCGCTGAGCGCTCCTGACCGTGCGCGGGCCGGGTCCCTGCGCTACGCCATCAGCTCCTTCGGTCGCGCGCACGCATCCATACGTGACGATGATCCTGCGGGGCGCTCCCTCAGGATGACGGCAGGGGCGGGGATCACGAGGCGGTTTCGTCCGCCGGGACCAGGTCGCAGAAGGCGAACCGCTCGTCGCGGATGACGACCTCGCCGACGCGGTACGGGACGGGCGCGGCAAAGCCGGGGCCGGCGGAGACGAAGGTGTGGAACTCGCCGCGCTCGCCGCAGGGATCGGTGCCGGCGGGAAGCTCCGCGAGCAGGGCGCGGTCGTACGCGCGCCCGGCGAAGGCGGCGGCGAGCGCCTGGGTGTCCACGCACACCAGCCGTGCGGCGATCCCGCGGCCGATCACCTCCTCCGCCAGCTCCGCCGACGGCTCGCCCCAGAGCGGAAAGTGCGAGCCGAAGCCCAGCGACCCCACCAGCTCCTCGCGGTACCGCCGCACGTCTTCCAGGAAGATGTCGCCGAACGCCAGCCGCCGCACGCCGGGCATCCGCTCGCGCACCCGCGCCAGCGCGTCGGCGGTGGCGCGCTCGTACGCCTCGTTGGACGAGCGCGGCTCCAGCGTCACCTCCAGCACCGGCAGCCCGAGCGCCGCGCCCTGCGCATGCAGCAGGGTGCGGCGCACGCCATGGATGCTGATGCGGTCGTACTCCGCCGTGACCGTCGTCAGCAGCGCCACCACCTCCACGGCGGGGTCCTCGCGCAGCCGGGCCAGCGCCAGCGCGCTGTCCTTGCCCCCGCTCCAGCTCAGGACGATCGGCTCGCGCGGCTCCAAATCCATGGCCCGAGAAAAGGTTTGTTTTCCTGAGGGAGCGCCCACCTGGTCCCAGCGGCTGCACAACCGCTTGCGCGCGACCGAAGGATCTTCTCTGCCGAACCGCGGGC
>DASTNU010000328.1:0-7037 GCA_035720605.1 Longimicrobium sp.
TGCGGATCATTTCCTGGATGAGCGCCGCGTTGATCCGGCCGCCGTCGCTCTTCACGTCCGTGATGCGCGCGCCGAACGCCTGCATGGTGCGGCGCTTCTCGTCGCTGAAGGCGTCGGAGAACACGATCTCCAGCCCGTAGCCCCGGGCCGCGCACACCAGCGCCAGGGAGATGCCGGTGGTGCCGGCCGTGTACTCCACCACCGTGCCGCCGGGCTGCAGCCGGCCGTCCGCCTCCGCGGCGTCCAGGGTGGCCCGGGCCATCCGGTCCTTCATGCTTCCCGTGGGGTTGGCCCACTCCAGCTTCGCCACCACGCGCGCCGCCCCCGGCGGCACCACCACGCGCAGCTCGATCAGCGGCGTGTTGCCGATCGCGCCCAGCACTCCCGCGTCAGTCAGCGGCATTTCTGTTCCGATCCTCCAGAAGGGGAGCGACCCACCACCTGCCCGATGAGCAGCGTTGTCATCCGAAGGATCTTGCCGGCAGAGGAGATCCTTCGGTCGCGCGCAAGCGGTAGCGAGGCTGCGGCTTCCGTGTGGCGCGCTCCGTCAGACACGAGCGATTGTTTTCCTGAGGGAGCGCACACGGCGGAGCCGAAGATACACAACCGGTTGCGCGCGACCGAAGGATCTACTCCCGGACACGACGAGGCCAGATCCCGAGTCGTGATCCAGCCCACTCGTTCTGCCGGCCAGATCCTTCGGTCGGCGCCAAAGTGATTGCGCAGCAGAGGGTTCGGCGCGGCGCCTCCCTCAGGAAATCAAGCGGTTAAGCCGATTCTTTAACACCCTCTCAGGATGACGATCCGCCCCCGTCTCGCTCCCAGTACTCCCGCATCAGCTCGTGCGACCACGCCGGCTGGCGCACCGGCTCGCGCGGAAGGAACTCCGCCATCACGGGCTTGATGTCCACCACCGGCGTCCCGTCCACCGCATCCAGCCCGCGCACCACCAGCCGGCCGCCCTCACGCCGGACGATGCGCACGATCGTGGTTCCCAGCCGGTTGGGCCGGTCCTTTCCCCGCTGCGCAAAGATGCCGACGGACGGCCACGCCGCGTTCCCGCGCGGGCGGCGCCTGCCCGTCACGATCTTCTCCGCCGCGACCCGGTCGAAGACGAAGACGATCTCCGCGTGCGAGAACGCCTCCAGCCCCTCCAGGCTCTCCGCCGGCACCCCCGGCGCCAGCTCGATGACAGCTTCCACCTCGCCCCAATCGTCGTCGGCGAGGGTGGCGCGAGGGCTGCGGACGGTGGCGATCGGGTGGATGGTGAACACGGGGAGGCGGAGGGTAGCGGGGGCGGGCGGACGGAAGCGTGGGAACCGCGCCTGTTGCCGATCAGGTGCCGGTGGCGCCTCCGCCCGCCGGCGGGGCGAAGGACCGCGCCGGTGGAGCGGCGAGGGCGGCGTCGAGGATCTCGCGGGGTCCAGGGTCGTGTCCGAGGGCGCCGCCGGAGTACGCCTCCGGATAGTAGATCGGCTCGAGCCGCTGGGGATCGGCCACGTTCTTCTCCAGCACCGCGAACCAGAACTCGATCTCGTGCGCGGCGCCGTCGTGCTCGCAGACGCGCGTCGTCAGCTCCAGCAGCTCGTCGTACGTGACGTCGGGGATGACTCGCGCCGCGCCCGCGGAGAGCAGCCTGCGCACCCACGCACCGTGGTCCACCACGCCGTAGATGCCCCGGAACGCGTCGAGGCCAACGTCCGTCCCCGCCTCCCGGTTGAACTCGTCCAGCAGGCTCCGCAAAACCTCCGGCGCCTCGCCGGACTCGTCCAGTCGTTCCGCGAGTCTTACGAGACGGGCTACCTTCGCCTCGTCCAGCACGGGTGGTGTGAGCTCAGGGCGAAGATGCATCGTGCGTTCGTTTGCGTGCGCCGTGGAACTGCCATCGTGCAAATAGGCGGGATGCCTCCCCGCCCGCAACCTTCTCCATCGCGCTTCACGCGCCGGAGTCATGCTGCGCAACATCAGAAGCGATACGAACGAGGCAGCGGCCCCGCGACGAGCTTCGTCGCGGGGCCGCCGTACATCCACCAGATCCGTCGGCCGATCAGGCGCCGGCGCCCACCCGGGTGGCGGCGCGGGTGCCGGCAGTCGCCTCGCGGCCATCTGGTGCGCCGCCAGCCGCCCGGCCAGGCTGCTCCGTGGGCGCCTGCTGTCGGGTTTCGCGAAAGCTCTGGATGACGGCCTGCATCAGGGGCTCGCTCGCCTCGGCCCGGGACACCGGTGTCCAGGCGAGCACCCGGTGAAAGTGAGTCTCGCTTTCGACGACCGTCATCCATAGTACGTCGACCGTGTCCCTGACCTCGTACTGAATCGCGGGTCTTCCCCCGACGGTAAGGTGCCGGGGTGTCGCGGGCGTGGCTTCCGCCACGTCCTCCTGGACGTCTTCGACCGCCCATTCCGCGAACCGTTCCAGGCTTACGTCGCCGGGAATGCTGTCCCTGGAGTTCGTTTGCACGATGACGAACTGTTCCGCGACGATGCTTCCCACCCTGATCTCGGCCGTCAGGCTTGCCTCGGGAAGCGTGCGCCATCGTCCCGGCACGGTGATCTGGCTCCCGCCATCGCTCGAAAGGACGATCCTGGGATTCCGGATGACCCCCGCGGCATCCCTGGCGGCCGGTGGACGAAGGTTGTTGGCGGAGGTGCCGGAATCCGGGGTGGTCGTGAGGATCGCGGCCGTGACCAGGATGGACGCCGCGAGCAGGGGCCACGGGTCGAACCGTCGTTTGCCCCGGGGTTCCCGGGCCGCGTCCTGTTCGACGACGATCGTCCCGGCGACCATGTCGCCGAGCCGCTGCCGCCCGGAGCCGAAGATGAACAGCCAGTCCAGCGGCCCGAGGATGGGCTGCGCGACGTTGCGGATGAACGACTGGAAGCCGGAGCAGGGCGTGTGGCGGTGCTGATCGACCACGGCGATCCCGAACAGGCGCTTGCCGAGGCTCCGTCCCCCTGGCAGCGCGTCGGCGAAGAGGTAGTACCCGACACAGAAAACGAACGCGAGCAGCGCAGCGGATTCTCCCGCCGTGTTCGCGCTGTCGGGCAAAAACAGAACGACAGCGAGGATGAAGGGAACGATCGCGATGAGACCGTCGATGAACTGCGCGACGAGGCGAGTGGAACGGGATGCGGGTTCCATTGATGCGGTACGTTGAAGAGAACGCGAAGGCTTGGTGAGAGCGGGTCGGCCTTCGCTATCATAACCACGCTTCTTGTTCCCCACAATAATGTCGTATTACAAGCTGGTTGTGGGCAGCGTTTCCACTCCCCTTGTCTCGCTCCCCGTTGCGCCGAAAGAGAACGGCCCCGCGACGAAGCTCGCCGCGGGGCCGCCCAGGACGTTCCCACGACCGTAGCGGATCAGGCGCGATCGAGCTCCGCGTACATGCGCTGGCGGTCCGTGTAGCTGCCTTTCTCGACGACGATCGTGCCGGCCAGCATGTCGCCCAGCCGCTGGCGCCGTGAGCCGAAGATGAAGATCCAGTCCAGCATCGACACGAAGGGCTGCAGAACGTTGCGCAGGAACGACTGCAGGAGCGTGCAGGGTGCGTGTGTGGTTTGGTTCACCACGGCCATTCCCAGCAGGAGCTTCCCGGCGCTCTGCCCGCCCGGCATGGCGTCGGCGAACAGGTAGTATCCGGCGCCAAGCGCCATGGCAACCATGATGGAGGTTTCCCCCAGGGCGGAGTCCAGCGTGCCGGCGGGCATGGCGATCACCAGCATCATGAAGGGGGAGATTGCGATGATGCCGTCGACGAACTGTCCCAGGAAGCGGGAGCCGCGTGGCGCGAGGTTCATGAGTGTGTGCGGATGTTGGAGAGGGATCGACGGGAGGGTGCGAGCCGTATCGATCCCTATCATAATCAGCTGCAAATTATGGCACAACACTGCTGTTCCCCGCCACCGGCGGACATGGCGCCGCATCGGCAGCAGATGGGCGGCTCCCCTGCGTCTCCGCTGCCCTGCGTGACTTCCAGGACGGCGGCCCCGCGACGAGCTTCGTCGCGGGGCCGGCGTTCATCAACCGAAACCGAACCGCCGATCAGGCGCTGGCGCCGGTGGTTACGCGGGGGAAAGCCAATCCCGGTACCGGTCCGGAAGCTCGGCTCTGGCTTCGCGGAGTCCCGCTTCCACCATATCCAGCAATCCGCCGCCCGCACACATATCCAGCGGAACCGTCTGATCGAACGGCATGCTTGCAAACAGCGGGGGTGACTGGCCGTGGTGAAACACTACCACCCGGGCGCGGAGCGTCACGCGTCCGGGGAGTTCCGCCAGCGTGATCGGCTCGACCCACCCGGCCTCCGCCTCTAGCAGAACGCCGCGCTCAGCCGCGCTCCTGTGGCGAAAGACATGCGTCCAGAAGTAGTTGGGATATCCTGAATGATCGAAGCCGGACCGATTCGAATGATCGATGATCTCGAAACCCTCGCGCGACAGCGCCGGCTGTGCCAGGGCAACGGAATCGTCCAGCAGGCGCACGGCAGCATGGAATGATTTCTCCATGTCGTCGAAGTCCCGAAGGTCGGCCATCACACCTCTCTGGCAATCTCGTGTGTACCGGCCACCGGCAAGCCGGGGCGATCTCCGATCATTGATAAACGTTGCAGCCGTTTTTCGCTGCCCGCCCAAGCCGTTCCTGACGCCTCAATACACAAACGCACGGCGGCCCCGCGACGAGCTTCGTCGCGAGGCCGCCGTGTATCCGCCGAATCCGGTCAGCCGATCAGGCGCCGGCGCCCACCTGCTCGGCGACGGGGGTGTCGGAGATCTCCTCGCGCTCGTCCGGGGTGCCGGCCGCCATCGCGCCCGGGGCCGGCGGCGCGACCGTGCCCTCGTCGCGCAGCGTGGTGATGGCGCCCTCCTCCATCCACGCGTAGTTCCCCTTCAGCACCTCCTGCGCGAGCTTGTAGGTGCTGTCGTCCGCGTTCTGGTGGATCTCGCTGAACAGCTGCTTGATGCGCAGCCGCGACCGCTTGGCGAACACGTCCGCCAGCCGCAGCGCCTCGCGGCCGTGCGGCTCGTTGGCCATGGAATGCGCGCGCACGCAGGCGCAGCTGATCGCGTACAGCTCCGCGCCGATGTCCACGAAGCGGGCCAGCAGCTTGCCCTTGCGCTCCAGCTTCGCCTGGTACTTGCCCATGGCGTAGAACATCTCGCGCGCCAGCTTGCGCGAGGTGCGCTCCACGTAGCGGACGTGCTTCGCGAGCGGCCCGAAGTGGCCGTACGAGCCCGGAATCTGGCCGCTGCCCACGAAGCGCCTGGGCAGCCAGCCGGCGTACCACGCGCCCGCCTTGACCATCGCCGTGAGCTTCTGTCCCGCGCTGATGCCGGGCTTGATCATGTCGCCGGCCACGGAGAGGTGCGTGTCCACCGCCTCGCGGGCGATGAACAGGTGCATGATCTCCGACGTGCCCTCGAAGATGCGGTTGATGCGGAAGTCGCGCATCATCCGCTCCACGGCGATGGGCTGTTCGCCGCGGGCCTTCAGCGAGTCCGCCGTCTCGTAGCCGCGGCCGCCGCGGATCTGCATCAGGTCGTCGATGATGCGCCACCCCATCTCCGTGGTCCACAGCTTGGCGATGGCGGCCTCCAGGCGAATGTCGTTCTGCGCCTGGTCCGCCAGCGCGCTGCTGAGCTCCGCCATGGACTCGATGCCGAACGCGTCCGCCGCCATGGCGCCCAGCATCTGCGCCACCTCGTCGTGCTTGCCCACCGGCTGGCCCCACTGCACCCGCTCCGCCGCCCAGGTGCGCGCCACGTGCACCGCCGTCTTGGCCCCGTACGCCGCGCTCATCGGCAGCGTGAGGCGGCCGGTGTTGAGGGTGATGAGGGCCAGCTTGAGCCCCTTGCCCTCGCCCCACAGGATGTCCTCGCGGGGCACGCGCACGTTCTCGAAGGTGATGACCGCGTTCTGCAGCGCCTTGAGGCCCATGAAGCGGCAGCGCTGCGTGACCGTCACGCCCGGCGTCTTCGTATCGACGATGAACGCCGTGATCTGCGGGATGGCCTTGCCGTTCTTGATCCTGTCCGGCGTGCGCGCCATCACCACCAGCAGCTCCGCCATGGTGCCGTTGGTGCACCACAGCTTCTCGCCGTTGATGAGGAACGCCGTGCCGTCCTCCGTGGGCGTGGCCGTCGTCGAGAGCGCCGCGGGGTCGCTGCCCACGCCCGCCTCGGTGAGCGCGAACGCCGAGATGGCCCCCTTCGCGATGCGCGGCAGGTACTTCTTCTTCTGCTCCGGCGTGCCGAACAGCTTGAGCGGCTGGGGAACCCCGATGGACTGGTGCGCCGAAAGGAGGGCGGTGAGGTTGCCGTCCTTGCTGGTCACCATGCCGATGGTGCGGCCGTAGCCCACCTGGCTCAGCCCGATGCCGCCGTACTCCTCGGGGATCTTGAGGCCGAAGGCGCCCACCGCGCGCAGCTCCTCCACCACGTCCGCCGGCAGCTCGCCGGTGCGGTCGATCTCGTCGCTGTCGGCCCGCTCGATGATGGGGCGCAGCTTCGCGATGTACGCGTCGGTCCTGGCCCTGTCTTCGGGCGACTGCTTCGGGTAGGGGTGGATCAGGTCCAGGCGAAAGTTGCCCAGGAACAGCTCGCGCACGAAGCTGGGCGCGGTCCACTCCGCCTCGCGCGCCGCCTCGGCGACGTCACGGGACTCCTGCTCGCTCGGCCCCGTCTGGCCGTTCTTTGCGCTCATCTCGTTCAATCCTCGTGAAGTTCGCGTCGGTAGGCGGGGCCGGACAGGCAAATCGCGCACCCGGGCCGACTCTCCCGCGAACGTGAAGTTACGGGTGAGCCGGACTCACGCAACACCGCAGCAAATCAGGAAGTTTCGGAGGGTCGGAATACGAGGAGGGCACCCCCCCCCGGCGGGCCCTCACCCGCGGCGGGCCCTCACCCGCGGCCTGAGAGCCGCACCCTCTCCCGCAAACTGCGCGGGAGAGGGTGTACACCCCAGATCCGTGCGGGCGGCCGTGCGATGCGCGCGCGGAGAATTCTCCCCCTCTCCCGTACGCGCGCAGACTTTGTGGGAG
>DASTNU010000329.1:0-3914 GCA_035720605.1 Longimicrobium sp.
CTGGAGTCCAGATCCAGCTGAATCCCGTCAAGGTTACTATCGAGGGTCGATCGCCATAGAGACCATAGCCGAGCCGGAGCCGATCGCGCGCCGGGAGTTACCGCCAGAACAGCCCGCAGGCGCGCATCGGTTGACACAACACGCGAGGCACCTCTGCAAATTCCCCGCTGGGGGGTGTGAAAGGGGTTCGACCCCCGTGACTATTGGTTGAAAACAGAATAGTCAGGAATTGCGTCGACTGTATCAGGTACGCTCTGCAGAAGGGCTCTGCAGGCTGCGTCAATCCCCCGCGGCCGGCGCGCGAATAGGTTGAGCACCGGTGCGTACACATCCGGGTCTTGGGGATCCTCTGTGGCTCCGCTGGTACGATTGATCCAGAAAAATTGGGATGGCTCTCCGGCGACGAGGAGCCTCACCGCCTCCAGCCTCATCTGTGGTGCGAAGATTGGTAGATCGGGGTGTCGAACACGCATTGTCGAAACCCCATACGGCTGCGGCCGAATCTCCTTCTCGTGCGAGCTCCAGTAGACATCGAGTGCAAGCTGTCGGTCGAGCAGTTGCTGCGCCCTTGCCTCAGCTCGGGGAACAGGCAGTGCGGCGGTAGGCAGCACCTGCATGCGCATGCCGTAAGCGGTTGGCGCAACGTCGTACATCCTGTTCCAGTAGTTGAATCCTCGACACGCGAAAAAGGGAACCGCAGAACAGGAAAACGCCATGAACGTGACGCTTGGCGTTCCAACGGTAACTGCAGGGATGCGCACTTCCGCGATCGAATCGAACACCAGCAACTCGCGATCGGCGTCGTAGTGGGCGCGTTCAACCGGAATCCGAAGGTAATACAGAATCGGCGGAGCAGGATTCCCTCGGCTTCTCTCCCCAGACGCCATCCATTGCTGGAGTCGCCGCCAATATTCGTTGTTCGTCTCGTATTGATCCTTGGTCGGTTGCTGCTGGTACATCCCTGCATAGAAGTCCGCGACGTCGCTGAGCAGCTCGTAGAAACGCGCCCGTCGACACTCGTTGATGCGGGCGGAAGAAGGCGGTTCTGGCGCAGACGCGACCTGCTCCACCGCCGGGTTTTCATTAACCGTGTTCATCGCGCCGTCGGCCGTACTCGCCCGATGCTCGTTCTTGCACGAAGACGCGAGCACCGCGGCAACCAAGGCAAGCCAGCGTGAGCGGCTCGTCCATGGGACGAGAAATCGGCGCGGGCGAATTACTGGAGCTTCGATTGCCATCTGAGCGTCCGAGGAGAAGGGATGGGCGATGAAACGGCGAACTTTTGGAAGGTTGGCCCGAGCTGCGGAAGCTGTCAATGATTCGTCCACGCGATCACCCGCGCGTTACAGAACCACCTCCGCGGCGGCCGCCAAAACGAGCGGAGACGAAGCGTAGTCCGCCCAGCCGGCTCCCCCGTCCACCGCTCCAGGCATTGAACGGCGGTCTGCTGAACCCGGACTGGCCTCTAGGGGTGATAGGCAAAGAGCGGAGGCCCACGCTCACGAACGGCGTGTGCGCGAAGTTGGTGAGCAGGCGACCCAGCTCGGTGCGAGCCGATCGGAGGGGAAGTTTCGGCTTTGCGGCGTTGTATGCTGCGAGCGGTAGGGAGGAGCGAACACAGGAGAAGGCCCCCGGCTTCGCCGGGGGCCTTCTTCGCGTTTTCTCTACGCGCCATAGCACTTCCGGTGGCCTACGATCTGACCACTTTGACCACAGTCAGGACCCAGTAGGTCTTCCGGCGGAGAACCTCCCGCGCGCGGGAGGGCTGACCTGGCTCCAGCAGAGCCGCCGCGCCTGTAACCGCAGGACTCCCACGCGGCCGGCACGCGGGTCGGGCCGCGCGCCGGCGGGAGCCGGAAAAGGCCTCGGACCGGCGCGAGCCGGCGGGCGCCAGCGTCGCCCGCCCACCTTCCGGCGGGCGGGCGACGCCGCGCCGCGGGCGCGGCAAAGGAAGAACCGAGAAGGGCGTAAACCTCTTCCTTCTCTCGCAGCGCCACCGGGTACGCCATGCCGAAGATTGCTTACGACAACGAATCCACCAGACCCGCCGACGGCCCGGCGCCAGAGCAGGAGGTGGGACGGAGGCACGGACGCGACGTCACGCCGCCGGAGGTCCGCCTTCTCCAGTTCCTGGAGTTGGAGCGCGCCGCGGCGCAATACGGCTTAGACGCGACACCCAACGAGTTTCCGGAGGAGAAAGCCGAGCCGGAACCGGCGAACGTCGCCCTCCGGCGTCACCTCGCGCACCTGACGCTCACCGGAACCGTACTCGACCCGCTGTACCGTCCTCCCCCGCTGATCACGGAGATCAGCGCCATCGACGGCGTGCCCCTCCACGTGGTGGTGCGCGAGCGCTACACGCCGCTCGAACGCTGCATCCTCTGTGGCGGGGCCAAGGGGGAGACGTACACCATCTGCGCGGGCTGCTATACCACCCAGCTCCGCTTCGCCGAACAACGGATGCTCGCGATGCACCCGGGGATGGAGGAAGGCGCGCTCGCGGGCTTGAAGCCGCTCTCCCACGACCAGTTCGTGCGCGCGATCCGGCGGACGCCGCGGCTGGAACCCGTCCGCCGAGCGAGACTGGACCCCGCCGCGGAATCCGCGCGCAGGAGGCTCCGCCACGCGGCGGCGCTGGCGCAGCGCGTGGCAGTGCTGCAGGAGCTGCGCGACGGCGCCGAGGCGGAGGGAATCAGCGACGCCATGCGCGAGCGGCGCTGGGTCCGGTTCATCCACGCAGTCGAATACGGATTCCCCTGGCACTCGCGCGCATGGCACGCGGGGCTCGGAGCAATGTCCGCGGACCCCTACTGGTACGCGCTCCTCTCCAGCGCCGACACCGGCGAGGAGAGCCGCGAGGACGACGACGAGTACCCGCTGGAGTGGAACGACGACGACTGGATGTACGCACCGGACCGCGTGCAATTCCTCCACGAAGAGCACGGGGCGCTTGTGCCGAGGCCGAACACGGCCGCCGGGACCGAGGAGCACCGCGCAGCCCGGAACCGGAACATCCTGATCGACGCGGTTCGGGAGGCGGAGTCCCTCGCCGCGTTCGGCGACTGGGAGAGCATCGCGTACGCCGAGTGGCTGCGACGAGAGCTCGACGCGGCCGGCGGCATGCCGTCGAGACTCTTCGCGCGTGTCCCGCCGGAGCGGGACGCGGACGAGTGCGACCGCTGGGACCGGTGGGTGGATTCGATCCTGGGCGGCGAGCCCGCCCCCGTCCCCGAAAACCTGGATCCCAGGGAGGCCGAATGGTGCCGCTACTGGGCGCTGGGTGCCACCACGGACACTTCGGCATCCCCGGACTCTCCGGCAACACGTCGCCCCGTCATGCTCTCCACGCTCGACCGTGGGCTGCCCTCGGGACGCATACGGTGGCCGCACTTCGTCCGTGAGGAGATCGAAGCGGAGCTCCGGCCCTGGGGCGACTGGGTGGAGGTCCGCGACGACGACACGGAGGACAGCCCGATCGCCTGGTGCTGGTGCGGCGAGGAACCGCAGCGCCGGCGCCGCCTGTCCCCGGATGCGGCGCGGGCCGTGATCACGCGGCGCCTGGGCGCCTGGGCGCGGGGCGAGGCGCCGCCCGTGAAGACGGCCCCCGGGGGCCGCCGGCCCAAGGGATCGCGCGGCGCGTGGGAGCGGGCGATCCGCAATGAACGCCGGCGCCGGCACTTCGAAGCCATGGCCAACGCGAACGCCGGCATCCACCCGACGCGCCTCGAATCCGCCCGCCATCAGGCGACCTGAACCAGACCACGCGCTCCGCCCGCCAGCGCGGGCGGGGCGAGGAGACCGCATGCTGATTTCCGCCGAACAGCTCCGGACCGCGTGCAAGGCGGCGCTTGCAGCGGAGCGCGCCCACGATCGGTCGCTGAACCGGGACCGCGCCCTCGACCGGCCCGCCCGGG
>DASTNU010000330.1:0-4288 GCA_035720605.1 Longimicrobium sp.
CGATCACGGCGGGGAGGACGAAGCAGTCGCACCCCTCCATCCGCGCCTCCAGCTCCTCGCGCGGAACGAAGCCGTGGAAGACCACGCGGTCCATCAGCCCCAGCCGCTCCGCCCGGGCCTGCAGCCGCGGCCGCTCCGGCCCGTCGCCCACCACGCGCAGCACCACGCGGCGCTCCGCCGGCAGCGCGGCGAGCGCGTCCAGCAGCAGGTGCACGCCCTTCCGCTCCACCAGCCGGCCGACGAAGAGGAGCTCGAAGGGCGCATCCGGGTCCGTGCGCGGGGCGGGGAGCTCCGCGCGCGGCTCCACCGTCGCGCCGAAGGGGATGATGGCGGGGCTCGCGCCGGGTACCTGCCGCTTCAGCCGCTCTGCCGTGTAGGTGCTGATGGCCGTCACCGCGTCGCTGCCGCGCACGATGCGGCGCAGCACCGGCCCGAGGAACGGCAGCTCCTTCTCCATCCAGGTGAGCTCCACCCCGAAGAAGGTGGAGACCAGCGGCACCCCCGACGCGCGCTTCGCGGCCAGGCCGATCAGGCCGTGGGGCAGGGGCCAGAAGGCGTGGATGGCGGCGAACCCGCCCGTGCGCGCCAGCCGCGCCGCCGCGAGGGACCCCGCCGCCACGTAGCCCGGGACCAGCCCCAGGAAGAGCGGGCGCTCGCGGATACGGTCCGGCGCCGTCTGGTCGTGGGTCAGCGTCTCCCACGGGCGCGGCGCGTAGCGAAAACGGTGCACGCGCACCCCGTCGGCCTCGTGCGAGCGCAGCCCGCGGTACGAGGGCGCCAGCACCTCGACGTCCACGCCCAGCGGGCGCAGCCGGTGGATGGTCTGCACCATCCAGGGGGTGATGAGGTCCCCCGGATCGCGGGCGTACGCCGAGACCAGGTAAAGGACCTTCACTTGTGGGGGAGGGTGCGCCGCGATAAGTTGTGCATCCCGCCCAACCTAGGGGCTTTTCCCAGTCGATACAAGCACTCCCCTCCGGTTTTGCACGTGTCGTTCACGCGCGCGCTCGTCATCATCCCGACGTACAACGAGAGCGAAAACCTCCCCCGGCTGGTGCCGTCGGTGCTCTCCAGGGATGCACGGCTGGAGATCCTGGTGGTGGACGACGCCTCCCCCGACGGCACCGGCCGCCTGGCCGACGGGATTGCCGCCGCGGAGCCGCGCGTGCACGTGCTGCACCGGGCCGGCAAGCTGGGGCTGGGCACCGCCTACCTCGCGGGCTTCAAGTGGGGGCTGGAGCGCGGCTACGAGGTGCTCTTCGAGATGGACGCCGACTTCTCGCACGATCCCGTGCACCTGCCGCAGTTCCTGGATGCCATCGACCGCTACGACGTGGTGCTGGGCTCGCGCTACCTGCACGGCCGCATCACGGTGGTGAACTGGCCCATGGGCCGGCTGCTGCTGAGCTACTTCGCCAACATCTATGCCCGCTGGGTGACCGGCCTTCCCGTGGCCGACGCCACCGCCGGCTTCAAGTGCTTTCGCCGCCAGGTGCTGGCGTCCATCGACCTGGACCGGGTGGAGAGCAACGGCTACGCGTTCCAGATCGAGATGAACTTTCGCGCCTGGAAGAAGGGCTTTCGCCTGGGCGAGATCCCCATCATGTTCGTGGACCGCGACCTGGGCGAGAGCAAGATGAGCAAGAAGATCGTCCGCGAGGCCGTGTGGCGCGTCTGGCGGCTGCGGTTCCTGGCGATGTTCGGGCGGCTGGATAAGAAGAGTCCCAGGACGCAGCTTCCCAGCGCCTAGTGCCTAGTGCCCAGTGCCCAGTGCCCAGTGACGGGTGCCGGGTGGCCCGATAATTCTTCGGCACCTGGCACTTGGCACTTGGCACTGGTACTCAAAAACCCGCCGTTTCCCTCCGTCAGCCCCGGCCCGATGCCCGACGCCCCCGATGCCGCCGCGCGCTTCGTCCTCGCCCTCGCCGCCCTGGTGGTGCGCGACGGCGACGCGTCCGCGCGCGCGGCGGAGGCCCGGGCGGCGCTGGACGAGGTCCTGACCCGGCAGAAGAGCCTGGTGCTGGACGTCCAGTTCACCGGCTTCTCGCAGAAGGGGCACCTGGTGGGCGGGGTGGATCCCCTGGTGCTGCGCGCGGCGGGACACCTGATCACCCTGCGGCTGAACCGCGTCGGCTTCACGCCGGACGCGGTCGCGGAGGACCTGGAGGCGTTCGGCCGCGCCGTTTCTCCGTCCTCGGGCGAGCTGGGGCAGGGGGGTGCCATCGGTGCGCTGGCGGCGGCGCGGCCGTACGGCCTGTACGCCAGCACCGCCGCCGGCGACGTCTACAAGCCGCCCCCCCGTACCCCGCCTCCCGCCGCCGAGCCCGCGGAGGAGCCCGCTCCGGCCCCGGCGGCCGCATCGGCGGAGCCCGCGGCGCCGCCGGCCGATCCGGCGCCGTCCGTGGGCGCGCCGGCCGCGCACGCGGCGGGGACGCCGTGGGAGGAGGTGGAGAGCACCGAGCTGGCCGAATTCGAGTTCGTGGACGATCTCGCGGCGTTCGGTGCGCCGCCGGCGGGGGAAGCGGGGCAGGCCGGCGCACCGTCCAGTTTGGGGCGGGCGGGGGACACCTCGGCGCGCGAGGAGCCGCCGACCAGCGACATGTACCATTTCTTCCGCACGGCCGATACGAGCGGCCCCCGGCCGGAAGATCTCCCGCGGCTGCTGCACGAGGCGTCCACCGTCACCCGCTTCGACGAGCTGGCGGAGTCGGCGGCGCGCACGGCGCTGGCGCTGCTGCAGTCGGATGCGCAGGAGCAGGCGGTGCAGGTGCTGGACGCGCTGGTGCGCGAGGCTGAGCGGCCGGACCGCACCCGCTTTTTCCGCGAGAGCGCGCTGCAGGCGCTGCGGCGTGCGGGGACGGCCGACACGCTGCACCGGCTGCTGGACCGGCTGGCGTACCCCGGACCGGACCGCGAGCGCATCCTGCGCTTCTTCGTCTTTCTGGGCGCGGACGCGCTGCTGTCGCTGGAGGGGCTGCTGTACCGCGCGCCGGACCCGGAGCTGCGCGCCGCCGTCTTCCGCACGCTGGTCTCGGTGGAGGGGCTGGCGGACCGGCTGATCGCGCACGCCGTGCAGGACCCCAGCCCGGTGCGCACCCGCACGCTGCTGGAGCTGGCCACGCAGTCGGGGACCAATCCCGAGATCGCGCGCCGGTGGGCGGGGGAAGCCGCCGCGCACCGCGACGCGGCCGTGCGGGTGGAGGCGGCCCGTACGGCGGCTGCGCTGGGCGGCCGCGGGGTGATGCGCATCCTGGTGGACCTGCTGAACGACCCCGAGCGCCTGGTGCGCCGCGAAGCGGTGACGGGGCTGGGCGCGCTAGGCGATGCTGGCGCCGTCCCGTTCCTGGCCCGCGTGCTGAACGACGGCGACGAGGAGCTGCAGATCGCCGCCGCCGCCGCGCTGGGCCGCCTGGGGACGGCGGAGGCGCTGCCGCCGCTGCTGGGGCTGGTGAACAAGCGCTCCATGCTCCCCCTGCGGAAGGTTTCCCGCCCGCGGATGGCCGCGCTGCAGGCCATCGCCCGAATCGACACGCCCGCCGCGCGCGAGGCCGTCGCCGCCATCTCCCAGGGGCGCGACGAGCTGGCGGAGGAGGCCCGCCGCATCCTGGCGACGACGGGGTAGACCGGGCTGAAGCCGCCGCCCGGAATGCCAGAAGCCCCGCCCGGCGTCGCGCGCCGGGCGGGGCTTCAACCGCTTGCTCAGCCTTCGGGGTGCCCCCGAATCAGCAGATGCAGGTGCCGAAGTCGCTCTGGTTGCAGGCGCAGAACATCGTGTGGCAGGTGTGGTCGCAGCTCTCGTATCCGCACGAGAATCCGCACGTCACGCACGACGGGTCGTCGCAGGTGTTCCAGCACGTGTTGGGACAGGTCTCGTTGCAGGTTTGGCACCCGGGGCAGGTACACGTGGCGCAGATGTTGGTGGGGCACGTGCACTCCTCGGCGTGCACCGTTCCGCGGCCCTGCGCGTCGGGCGCCGTGGCGAACGACTGTACCTCCAGCGCGTTCAGGTTCAGCGTCAGCTTCTTCATGACCGCCTCCTTCCGCGAGTGGGATGGGAACGCGCCGGGTGCGCCGGCGCCAGAGCGGAGGTCATTATAATCGCGCTTCTTTAACGACACAACGAGTTCATCAGGCGGGGAAAAAGAAGAAGAACGCGGAAGGGACTGCTGCCTTCCACGTTCTTCTGTTTGGCGACTGCTGAAGGAAGCGTCCGCCGGCGGGTAGAGGGGGTCCGCCCCGACCTGAGCGGCTGAAGCCGCCGCAACAACAACGGAAAGCCCCGCAAACT
>DASTNU010000331.1:0-2616 GCA_035720605.1 Longimicrobium sp.
CGCTGGCGACGCGGCTGCCGGACTACATGCTGCCGTCGGCGTTCGTGGCGCTGGAGGCGCTGCCGCTGACCGCCAACGGCAAGGTGGACCGCCGCGCGCTCCCCGCGCCGGAGGCGTCGGTGGACGCCGGCGCGTACGTCGCCCCGCGCACGCCGGCGGAGGAGGTGCTGGCGGGGATCTGGGCGGACGTGCTGCGCCTGGAGCGGGTGGGGGTCCAGGACGACTTCTTCGCGCTGGGCGGGCACTCGCTGCTGGCCACGCGGGTGGTCTCCCGTATCCGCGCGCTCTTCGAGCACGCCACGCTGGAGCGGCTCGCGGCGGAGGTCGAGCGGCTGCGGGCCGCCGGCGCCTCCCCCATGGCCGCCCCCATCCGTGCCCGCGCCCGCCGCCCGGCGCCCGGTGCGGCGCCCGCGGGTCCGCGCACCGCGCCGGTCTCGTTCGGGCAGCAGCGGCTGTGGTTCCTGGAGCAGCTGGAGCCGGGCGGCTCCGCGTACAACGTCGCCGTCGCGCTGCGGCTGCGCGGCGCGCTGGACGCGGCCGTGCTGGAGCGTGCGCTGGCGGAGATCGTCCGCCGCCACGAGCCGCTGCGCACCCGCTTCGCGGAGGTGGACGGGGAGCTGGTGCAGGTGATCGACCCGCCCGCCGCGGTCGCGCTGCCGGTGTCCGGGGTGGCCGAAGGGGAGCTGCGCGAGGTGCTTCGCGCGGAGGCGGAGGCGCCGTTCGACCTCGGCCGCGGCCCGCTGTTCCGCGCGCGGCTCTTCGCGGCCGGGCCGGAGGACCACGTGCTGCTGGCCGCGATGCACCACGCCGTCACCGACGGGTGGAGCACCGGCGTGCTGCTGCGCGAGCTGGAGGCGCTCTACACCGCGTTCGCGCGGGGCGAGCCGTCGCCGCTCGCCGAGCTGCCGGTGCAGTACGCGGACGTGGCCGCCTGGCAGCGCACCCACCTGGACTCCGGCGAGATGGACCGGCAGCTGGCGTGGTGGAAGGAGCGCCTGGCCGGCGCCCCCGCCGTGCTGGAGCTGCCGACGGACCGCCCGCGCGCCATCGGCCAGGACGACGCTGACGCCAGCGAGGGGATCGTGCTCCCCGCCCGGGTGGCGGCCGCGGTGCGCGCGCTCTCCCGGCGGGAAGGCGCGACGCTGTTCATGACGCTGCTGGCGGCGTACCAGGTGCTGCTGGCCCGGTGCTCCGGCCATGACGACGTGGTCGTCGGCACCCCGATCGCGGGGCGCACGCACGCCGAGACCGAGGGGCTGATCGGCTTCTTCGTCAACACGCTGGCGTTGCGGACCGACCTCTCGGGCGACCCCGGCTTCCGCGAGCTGCTGGCGCGGGTCCGCGAGACCACGCTGCAGGCGTACGCCCACCAGGAGCTGCCCTTCGAGCGGCTGGTGGAGGAGGTGCAGCCGGAGCGCAGCCTGACGCACACGCCGATCTTCCAGACCATCTTCGTCCAGCACAGCGTGGAGGAGCGGGCGCCCGCGCTCGCCGGGCTGCAGGCGGAGCGGGTGGACCTGGGCGACACCCGCGCCAAGTACGACCTCACCATGGTCGCCATGGAGGAGGGCGACGGGCTGCGCCTGGGGATGTTCTACCGCGCGGCGATCTTCGACCCCGCCACCATCCGGCGGCTGCTGCGGCACTACTGCGTGCTGCTGGAGGCCGTCGCCGCGGATCCCACGGCGCGGCCGTGGGCGGTGGATCTCTCGTCCCCGGCGGAGCGACGGACGCTCCTGGCCTGGTCCACCGGTCCGGAGACGGCGTACCCGCGCGACGCCACCATCCACCAGCTCTTCGCCGGGCAGGCCGCGGCCCGGCCGGCCGCCGTCGCCGTGGTCTGCCAGGGCGTGGCGCTGACTTACGGGGAGCTGGACGCGCGCTCCGGCGCGCTGGCCCGGCGGCTGGTCGCCGCCGGCGTGCGGGCGGGGGACCGGGTGGGGATGGCGCTGGAGCGGTCGCTGGAGGCGCCCGTCGCCGCCCTCGCCATCCTCCGGGCCGGCGCCTCGTACGTGCCGCTGGACCCCGCCTATCCCGCGGAGCGGCTGGCGGGGATGATGGAGGACGCCGCCGTCGCCGTGCTGATCGTCCGCGACACGGTGCCGGAGTCGCTCGCCGCCTTCACCGGCTCCGTGGTCTCTCTGGCGGCGCCGGATGCCTTCGACGCGCCCGACGCCGAGCTGCCGCGGGTGACGGCGGAGGCGGAGGCGTACGTGTCGTTCACCTCCGGCTCCACCGGCCGGCCCAAGGGCGTGGCCGTGCCGCACCGCGGCGTGGTGCGCCTGACGCGCGGGGCGAGCTACGCCGACTACGAATCGGACCAGGTGTGGCTGCAGCTCGCGCCGCTGGCGTTCGACGCGCACGCGCTGGAGCTCTGGGCGCCGGTGCTCAACGGCGGCCGGATGGCCGTCTACCCGCCGGAGACGCCGTCGCTGGAAGGCCTCGCGGCGGCGCTCGCTGAGCACGGTGTGACGCACGCCTGGCTGACGGCCGGCCTCTTCCACCAGCTGGTGGACGAGCAGCTGGAGAGCCTGGGCGGGCTGCGCCACCTGATGACCGGCGGCGACGTCGTCTCTCCGGCGCACGCGGCGCGGGTGCTGGAGCGCTTCCCGGCGC
>DASTNU010000332.1:0-3187 GCA_035720605.1 Longimicrobium sp.
ATGCCTGCAGAAAGACGGTGTCTTCGGAGAGCACGCGCAGGCCGGAGCGCAGCGCGGCATAGGCGAGCGTGCTCTTGCCCACGCCGCTGGGACCGGCCAGGAGCAGCGCCGTCCGGCCGCGGACCACGCCCGCCGCGTGCAGGGGCTCGCGGTCCAGCCCGGTGAGCAGCCAGAGCGCCAGCATCTCCATCCCGCCGCGGAGCTGCACGGCATCCTGCAGGATCTCCGGGGCCACACGGGCGACCGCCACGCGCCGCCGCACGTCCGCGCGCGCGCTCACGCCGGGCGCGCGCACCGCCAGGCGCCCCGGCTCGCGGATGCGCATCCCCATCTGCCCGCCGACGTCTTTCCCTGCCTGGAGGGTGATGCGGATGCGCACCGGCGCGCGCCCGCTCCACGCCTCGTCCACGGCTGCGTCGCGCCACGCGCCGAACAGCGCATCCGCCCCCTCGATCACCTGGCGCACGCCGGATTCGATGTGGAGGGGGATGCCGAACACGGCGAAGGTGGCGGCTCCCGTTCCGCTCATCGGCCGCGGCGCCGGGGGGCGGCGAGCTCGTCGTACAGCTGCAGCACGCGCGCGGCGGTGTGATCCGCATCGTGCCGCACCGCGTGGCGCTGCGCGGCGGCCGCCATCGCCAGGCGGCGGTCCTCGTCGCACAGCAGCGCGGCGACGGCGTCCGCCAGCGCGTCCGGGTCCGCGAAGGGGACGGTGGCGGCGGCGTCCGGCGCCCACTCCACCAGGTGCCCCACCGGCGTACCGATCGTCGGAACGCCCGCGATCGCGGCCTCCAGCGCGACGATCGGGTCCCCCTCGTGGCGCGAGGTGAGCAGCAGGGCGTCCGCGCGCTCCATCCACCCGCGCAGCTCGCAGTGCGGCACCCAGCCGTGAAAGTGGACGAGATCCCCCAGCTCCAGCTCCGCCGCCAGCCGCTGCACGGCCCCGCCCAGCGTATCCGTCCCCAGCACGTCCAGGCGAAAGCGCACCTCGCGCGCCCGCAGCGCCGCCGCGGCGCGCACCATGGTGAACGGATCCTTCACCGCGTTCAGGCTGGCCGCGAAGAGCAGCCGGGCCTCCGCACCGGCCTCGCGGCGCACCGGCGCGCGCACGGGCCACTGGCGGATCGAGACGCCGTAGGTGAGCCGTTCGGCCTCGATCCCCTGCGCCCGCGCCAGCGCCACCATCCGCTCGCTGGGCGTGGTGACGTGGCCGCCCAGCGCCGCGGAGGCGCGGATCATCGCGCGTCCGCCGGGAGTGCGGCAGCGGCCGTAGCCCACCTCCGGCGCGTCCGCCACGTCGCCGCCCGTGAGGTGCACCATCGCCGGCCGGCGGGTCAGCTTTCCCGCGGTGCCCGCCACCAAGCCGCACGCCGCCCACACGCCGTGAAAGACGTCGAACGGCGCGCGCCGGTGCTCCGCCAGCACCTGCGCCAGCGCGCGCGCCTGCACCGGGCGGCGGCCCGCGTTGGTCACCTGCGCGCCCAGCAGCGTCCACCGGCCGGGCGCCGGCTCCTGCCGCAGCGCGAAGACGTGCAGCTCGTGCACGCGCGCGACCCGCTCCACCAGCGCCAGCAGGCACGGGATCACCATCCCCGTCCCGCTGCGGTGCACCCCGCCGGGCACCACCAGCGCCACCTTCACGGCCGCCTCGCGATCTGCTCGTACGCCTCGCGCAGCTCCCGGCCCACCGCGTCGAACGAGAGGTGCCGCTCGAAGTGCCCGCGCGCGGCGGCGCGCGCCATCCCGCGGTCCCGCCCGGCGTGCACGATGATCAGCCCCGCCAGCGCGCCCGCGTCGCCCGGGGGAAACAGCCCGCCGACGGCGCCGCCGCGGGCGATGCGCCGGTGCGCGGGGATGTCGGTCACCAGCGGGGTGGCGCCGCACGCCAGCGCTTCCAGCACGGAGTATCCGCTCCCCTCGCGCCGGCTGGCGGAGACGAAGAGGTCCGCCGCGCGGCAGAGCTCCTGGATGCGCTCGTGCGGCACGCGGCCCAGGAGGTGCGCGCGCTCCCGCAGCACCTCGCTCGCGTGGATGCGCGCCCGCACCGCGTCCAGCATCGGCGCGTCGCCGAACGCCATCCACAGCCGCGCGTCGGGAAGCCGCGGCGCCGCGCGCTCGAACGCATCCAGCACCGTCAGCGGGTCCTTCCCCTCGTTCAGCCGCCCGACGGAAAGGACGCAGGGGTCGCCGTGCACCCCCGCCGCCGCCCGGGCCGCTCCCACGTCGCCCGGGGTCAGGCGGGTGGACGATTCCAGCACCTCGAACACCGGCATCTCCCCCGGCAGCACGCCGGCCGCGACGAACGGCTGCGCCAGCTCCCGCGCGGTGAACGCCACGGCGGACGCCCGGGCGAGGCCCCAGCGGCGCAGCGCCCGGCGGGTGGCGGGCGGCACCCTGTCGGAGTGGTCCTGCACCAGGACGGGAGCGAGATGGGATGCCATCCGCGTCGGGACGGGAAAGCCCAGGCCGTGAAAGTGGATGACGTCCGGCCGCAGCGCCCGGACCCGGGCCAGCAGCCGCGGCGGCACGCCCGTGCTCAGCCGCTCCGGGAGCACCGACCCCCCCGGCTCCGCGACGAAGTGCACCGGCACGCCGGCCCGCTCCAGCGCCTCGTCGCGCCAGCCGGCCTGGACGACGGTGACCTCCACCCCCGCGTCCGCCGCCGCGCCCGCCACCGCGGTGAGCGTGGGCCAGGCGTCCAGCAGCTCCGCGCCGTGCCGGCGCAGCGGATCGCGCAACGCGCTCAGGTGCACCACTCGCACGCCGCCTCCCGGTCGTCTATCTTGGGTTTTCGCTCCCCATCGCGCTCCCCCGCTGCCCCCCATGCCCGGCGACGCACCCGCGCTCCCCTTCCACGCCCTGGACATGACGGCGGACGAGGTGGAGCGCCGCTTTCGCCAGGCGCGCGAGCGGGGCACGCCGCGCTGGCTGTGGCCGGAGCTGCCGGTGGAGCGCTGGATGGCCGGCCGCCGCGAGGTCGTCCGCGTGACCGGCGAGGTGCTGGCCGGCCGCCCCGCGCGGCTGGACGCGGGCGATGCCGTCGGCGCGGAGGCGCTGGGGATCGCCGCGTTCACCCTGGGGATGGGCGCGCTGCTGGGGCACTGGATCGAGCGTGGCGCGTTGCGGGCGGAGCCCTCCACCGCCGCGCTGCTGCGCCTGCACCTGTGGCACGGCCGCGCGCGGGCGG
>DASTNU010000333.1:0-2206 GCA_035720605.1 Longimicrobium sp.
TAGTGCGTGAGTGCGTTAGTGCGTGAATGACGTGGCGCATCGCGGCGATCTGCTTCCGGTCACGGCTGGATGCGAAGATGGAAATCTACGCATCCGGGCTGCGGTGCGCGATGGACGGTGCGCGCCGCGCCTCCTCCAGGCGCGCAAGACTCGCGCAACAGTTGCCGGAATGACCACGGACCGCCTGCGCCATCCGCCCGCGCCGGATTTTCCCGTGCGCTCAGGGCCGCGGCTCTGCATTCTTGTGAGCAAGGAAGTGGATGCACATCCCACGAAAGGAGCGAGCCATGGACCGCGAAGCCGTCATTCCCGTGCCGCGCGAGCGCACCTCCGCGTTCGTGCTGAAGATGGCCGATGCGGTCGGCGCCCATGCCTCTGCCGCCGAGGCGTTTGCGCCGGCCGTGACGCAGGACGGGACCACCGTGATCCCCGTGGCGTTGTCCATGTGGGGTTTCGGCGCCGGGCGGGGGAAGAAGGCGCAGGCCAACGCGCCGGTGGAGTCGGGGCTGGGCGGTGGGGGCGGTGCGATCGTGCGGCCGGTGGGCTACCTGGTGCTGCGCGACGGAACCGTGGCGTATCGTCCGATCACGTCGCTTCCCACGCTCCTGGCCGCCGGTCTGGCCGGGGCGGCGCTCGCCGCGCTCGTGCTGCGCCGGCGCCACGTCCACGGCGGCCGCCCGGCGTACGAATGGTGAAGCACGAGTCCTGCCGCGCGGCCGGGAACCCCTCCACCGGAAATCTACCCGCCCCTGCTCGTGGCCTGCTGACACGCGTCACACTCGCCTTGCCCAACCTCCCCCAGGTTTTGTGGGGGGAGGTGGGCGCGTGGTGCGCGCCCGGAGGGGGCGCGGCGGCGTGCGCCGACGCTGGGGCAGCTCGCGGGAGCCGGACGCGGCGTTGTTGATCATCCGCCGATCCGCTAGTTTTGTGGGTTTCTCAGCGGATTTTGGGCAGAGTCCGAGGCATTTCGCCGTCCGTCATCAACTGAACAGCGCAGTCAGAGCGACCGTGTCCGATATCGAAACGAAAGGCGGGAGCGAGCTGCGCCCCGAGGCCATGCCCTTCGCCGAGCGCGAGGGGCTGGACTTCATCCGCGCCATCGTGGCGGACGACCTGCGGCAGGGAAAGTACGAGACCATCGTCACCCGCTTTCCGCCGGAGCCCAACGGCTACCTGCACATCGGCCATGCCAAGAGCATCCTGCTCAACTCCGGCATCGCGCGGGAGACGGGCGGGCGCTTCAACCTGCGCTTCGACGACACCAACCCCGAGACGGAGGACATCCATTACGTCCAGTCCATCGTCGACACGGTGCGGTGGCTGGGCGCGGACTTCGGCGACACCGTCCTCTACGCGGCGGACTACTTCGAGCAGATGTACCGCTTCGCCGAGTTCCTCGTCCAGAACGGGCTGGCGTACGTGGACAGCAGCACGGACGAGGAGATCCGCGAGGCGCGCGGCACGGTGACGGAGCCGGGGCGGCCCACGAAGTACCGCGACCGCTCGGCAGAGGAGAGCCTGGACCTGTTCCGGCGGATGCGCGCGGGCGAGTTCCCCGATGGCGCGCACGTGCTGCGGGCCCGGATCGACCTCGCATCGAACAACATGCTGATGCGGGACCCGCTCATCTACCGCATTCGCCACGCGCACCACTACCGCACGGGCGACGCGTGGTGCATCTACCCGCTGTACGACTACGCGCACCCCATCGAAGACGCCATCGAGGGGATCACGCACTCGCTCTGCACGCTGGAGTTCGACAACAACCGCGCGGTCTACGACTGGACGGTCGACCACTGGCAGGACTTCGTCCGCAGCGAGGGCGGTACGCCGGCGCGGCCGCACCAGTACGAGTTCGCCCGCGGCGAGCTGGAGTACACCATCACCAGCAAGCGCAAGTCGCTGGAGCTGGTGAAGGGCGGCTACGTGAGCGGCTGGGACGATCCGCGGATGGCGACGCTCGCCGCGTTCCGCCGCCGCGGGGTCACGCCCGAGGCGCTGCGCTCGTTCTGGGAGCGGATGGGCGTGGCCAAGTTCAACAGCCGCATCGACATCGCCAAGCTGGAGCACGCCATCCGCGACGACCTGAACACGCGGGCGCCGCGGGTGCTGGCCGTCCTTCGGCCGATCAAGGTGACGATCACCACCTATCCCGAGGGGAAGACGGAGCCGCTCGACGCGCCGTACTGGCCGCACGACGTGCCCA
>DASTNU010000334.1:0-6101 GCA_035720605.1 Longimicrobium sp.
GATGACGTACGGCGAGCTGGACGCGCGCGCGTCCGCTCTCGCGGCGCGGCTGGTGGCCGCGGGCGTGCGGCCCGACGCCCCGGTCGGCGTGCTGGCGGAGCACTCGCCCGACGCCGTGGTGGCGATGCTGGGGGTGATGAAGGCGGGCGGCGCGTACCTGCCGCTGGATGCCGCCCTCCCGCCGGCGCGGCTGGCGTGGATGCTGGAGGACGCGGGCGCCGCGGCCGTCGCTATCGACCCGCGCCTGGCCGGCCACCTGCCGCACACCTCGCTCCCCGTCCTGCCGATCGAGGAAGCCCCGGAGGCGACGGAGGCCGGTACGCCGCTTCCCGCCGTCGATCCCCGGTCGGTCGCGTACGTCCTCTACACCTCCGGGTCCACCGGCACGCCCAAGGGCGTCGCGGTGCCGCACGCCGCAGCGGCCACGCACCTGGCGTCCGCCGCCCGCCGCTACGGGCTCACCCCCGCGGACCGGGTGCTGGCCTTCGCCGCGCTCGGCTTCGATCCCTCGCTGGAGCAGGTCCTGGCGCCGCTCACCGCCGGCGCCTCGGTGGCGCTGCGCGACCCGCGGGTGTGGAGCGCGGGGGAGCTGGCGGGGGCGGTGGAGCGGATGGGCGTCACCCTGGTCAACCCCCCGACGGCGTACTGGCACGGGCTGGCGGAGGACGAGCGCGCGGCCGGGCGGATCAAGCGAGCGGCGCGGATCGTCCTCACCGGGGGCGAGGCGATGCGCCCGGACGCGGCGGAGCGCTGGTGCGCGCTCCCCGGTGACGCCGTGCTGCTGAACGGCTACGGCCCCACCGAGGCGGTGGTGACCGCGTCCGCGTCCGAGGTTCGCGCCGGCGCGCGGCCGACCATCGGCACGCCGTACCCCGGGCGGGTGCTGCGCGTGCTGGACGCGCGGCTGCAGCCGGTGCCGGTCGGCGTGCCGGGCGAGCTGTACATCGGCGGAGCGGCGCTGGCACGCGGCTACCTGGGCCGGCCGGCGCTGACGGCGGCGGCGTTCGTCCCGGACCCCTTCGGCGCGGCCGGAAGCCGCCTGTACCGCACCGGAGACCGCGCCCGCTGGACGGAATCCACTCACGCACTCACGCACTCACGCACTCACGCACTGGAGTTCCTGGGGCGCACCGACCTCCAGGTGAAGGTCCGCGGCTTTCGCGTGGAGCCGGGCGAGGTGGAGGCCGCCGTGGCCGCGCACCCGTCCGTGCGCGAAGCCGCCGTCGTGGTGCGCGGCGAGGGCGCGGAGCGGCGGCTGGCGGCGTACGTCGTCCTCACCGACGGCGCGACGGCGGAGGCGGTGCGCGCCGACCTGGCCGCGCGGCTGCCGGAGTACCTGGTGCCCTCCGTCTGGATGGCGCTGGAGGCGATGCCGCTCACCCCGACCGGGAAGGTGGACCGCCGCGCCCTTCCCGAACCCGCCACCGCCGAGCCCGGCGCGGGCGACGGCGAGGCGCCGCGGGGGCCGGTGGAGGAGCTGCTGGCCGGGATCTGGGCCGAGCTGCTCGGCGGGCGCGCCGTGCGCCGCACCGACTCGTTCTTCGCGCTGGGCGGCCACTCGCTCATCGCCGCGCGGCTGGTGTCGCGGATCGCGCGCGTCTTCGGCGTGGAGCTGCCGCTGAAGGCGCTGTTCGCCGCGCCCACGCTGGCGGCGCTGGCGGAGCGGGTGGAGGCGGCGCGCGCGGCGGCGGACGGCGTCGAGCGCATCCCCCCGATCCGGCCGGTGCCGCGCGGCGCGGAGCCGCCGCTCTCCTTCGCGCAGGAGCGGATGTGGTTCCTGGACCGCTTCGCCGGCGCGGTGGGCGCGTACAACATCCTCGCCGTGCTGCGGCTGGAGGGCCCGCTGGACGCGGAGGCACTGCGCGGCGCGCTGGAGGAATTGACCGCGCGGCACGAGGCGCTGCGCACCCGCATCGCGGAGCGGGACGGGCGGCCCGTGCAGGCCATCGCCGCGCCGGCGCCGTTCCTCCTCCCCGTGACGGGGCTGGCCGGAGAGGAGCTGGGGGCGTGGCTGGACGAGGAGGCGGGGCGCCCGTTCGACCTGTCGCGCGACCTGCCGATCCGGGCCGCGCTCTTCCGGACAGCGGCGGATGCGCACCTCCTCTCCCTCTCCTTCCATCACGTCGCGGTGGACGGGTGGTCCGTCGGCATCCTCTTCCGCGAGCTCTCCGCGCTCTACGCGGCGCGGGTGGAGGGGCGCGAGGACGCGCTGCCGCCCGCGGCGCTGCAGTACGCGGACTTCGCGGCGTGGCAGCGCGCGTGGCTGCAGGGGAGCGCGCTGGAGGCGCAGACGGCGTACTGGCGGCGCGCGCTGGAGGGCGCGGCGACGCTGGAGCTGCCCACCGACCGGCCGCGCCCGGCGCAGCAGAGTTTCCGCGGCGCGCTGCACGCCTTCCCCATCCCGCAGACGGTCGTGGAAGGGGTGCGCCGGCTGGCGGAAACGGAGCACGTTTCGCCGTTCATGGCGACGCTGGCGGCCTTCCAGGCGCTGCTGGGCCGCTACGCCGGGCAGGAGGACGTGGTCGTCGGCTCGCCGGTGGCGGGGCGGCACCGGCCGGAGTCGGAGGGGATCGTCGGCCTCTTCGTCAACACGCTGGCGCTGCGGACGCGCCTGGACGGAGACGGCACCTTCCGCGAGCTGGTGCGGCGCGTCCGCGAGACCACGCTGGAGGGCTACGCGCACCAGGACCTGCCCTTCGAGCGGCTGGTGGACGAGTTGCACGTGGAGCGCAAGCTGGACCGCACGCCGCTCTTCCAGGTCGTCTTCTCCTACGACGCCGCGGCCGCGGAGGGGCTGCGGCTTCCCGGGATCCGCGTCACGGAGCGGAGCGCGGCGCACCGCACCGCCAAGTTCGACCTGGCGCTGAACCTGGAGGAGGCGGAGGGGGCGCTCACCGGGTATCTCGAATACGCCACCGACCTCTTCGACGCGGCGACGGCGATCCGGCTCGGGGAGCACTATGTCCGGCTGCTGGAGCAGGCGCTGGCCGATCCGGACCGCCCCCTTGCGTCGCTGGACCCGGTGCCGGAGGCGGAGCGCGCCGCGCTGGCCGCCTGGAACGGGGCGGCGGCGCACCCGGAGCACCTCGACCTCCCCCCCGTGCACCTGCAGGCGGCGGCGCAGGCGGCGCGGACGCCGGAGGCCATCGTCCAGACGTGGGACGGCGGGCGGATGACCTTCGCGGAGGTGGAGGAGCGCTCCAGCCGCCTCGCCAACCATCTCGCCGCCCTCGGCGTGAGGCCCGGGTCGCGGGTGGCCATCTGCATGGAGCGCGCGCCGGAGATGATGGTCGCCATCGTCGCGGCGGTGAAGGCCGGCGCGGCGTACGTCCCCATCGACCACGAGTATCCCGCGGAGCGCATCGCCTGGCTGCTGGAGGACAGCGCCGCCCCGGTGCTGCTCACGCTGGCGCGCCTGGCGCCCTCCCTTCCGGCCACGGCCGCGCAGGTGGTCGCGGTGGATGCGGAATGGGAGCGCATCCAGGCGGCCTCCGCCGCGCCGCCCGCCGTGCAGGTGCACCCGGAGCAGACCGCGTACGTCATCTACACCTCGGGCTCCACCGGCCGCCCCAAGGGAGTGGAGATCCCGCACCGCGCGCTCGCCAACCACATGGCGTGGATCGCGCGCGCGTACCCGCTGGGGCCGGACGGGGTGCTGCTGCACAAGTCGCCCTTCGGGTTCGACGTCTCCATCTGGGAGTTCTGGCAGCCGCTGCTGGAAGGGGGCCGCCTGGTGCTGGCGGCGCCCGGCGGGCACCGCGACCCGGCGTACCTGCTGGAGGTGATCCGCCGCGAAGGGGCCACCTTCGCGCAGTTCGTCCCCTCGATGCTGGCCATCGTCGCGGCGGAGCCGGGGCTGGAGGCGTGCACCTCGCTCCGCCGCGTCGCCGGGGCCGGCGAGGCGCTGCCGACGGAGATCGTCCGCCGCATCCGGTCGCGGCTGGAGGTGGACGTGGTGAACCTGTACGGCCCCGCCGAGGCGACCGTCCACACCTCCACCCACGTCTGCGAGCCGGACTACCCGCTCGCCGGCGCCTCCATCGGGCGGCCGGTGGACAACGCCGTGGTCTACCTGGTGGACCCGTCGCTGCGCCTGGTGCCGCGTGGCGCCGCGGGCGAGCTGTGCGTGGGCGGCGCGGGGGTGGGCACCGGCTACCTGAACCGCCCCGCGCTCACCGCGGAGCGCTTCGTCCCCGACCCGTTCAGCGCGGTACCGGGCGGCCGGATGTACCGCACCGGCGACCGGGTGCGGCTCGCCGCGGACGACACGCTGCAGTACCTGGGGCGCTTCGACTTCCAGGTGAAGGTCCGCGGCAACCGCGTGGAGCTGGGCGAGGTGGAAGCGGCGCTGCTGCGCACGCCCGGCGTGCGCGAGACGGTCGCCATCGTCCGCGGAGACGCGCTGACCGCGTACGTGGTCGCGGCGGAGGGGGCGGAGGTCGACGGGGCGGCGCTGCGCGACGCGCTGCGCCGTTTCCTCCCCGAATTCATGGTGCCGTCCGCCGTCGTGCAGCTGGACGCGCTGCCCGTCACGCCCAACGGCAAGGTGGACCGCAAGGCGCTCCCCGATCCGCAGCTGGACGAGGTCGGGAGCGCTCCCGTCGAGCCTGCGACGGACACGGAGCGCGCGCTGGCCGCCGCCTGGACGGAGCTGCTGGGGCGGCCCGTGGGTCGCGAGGATGGCTTCTTCGACGCGGGCGGGCACTCGCTGCTGGCGATGCAGCTGCTGGCGCGCATCCGCCGCCGCTTCGGCGTGGAGGTGCCGATCCGCGCCGTCTTCGAGGCGCCGTCGCTGCGCGAGATGGCGGCCCGCATCGACCACGCCCTCGCCGAAGCCGGCGTGCGCGCGGTGCCGGACATCGTCCCGGTCGACCGCACCGGGCCGCTGCCGCTCTCCTTCGCGCAGGAGCGGATGTGGTTCCTGGACCGGCTCCTTCCCGGCACCGCCGTCTACAGCATCCCCTCCGTGCTGCGGCTGCGGGGCCCGCTGCGGCCGGAGGCGCTGCGCCGCGCGCTGGAGGCGCTGGTGCACCGCCACGAGGCGCTGCGCACCGTCTTTCCCGCGCGCGACGGGCGCCCGGTGCAGGTGGTGATCCCGCCCGCGCCCTTCGACCTGCCGCTCAGCGACCTGTCGATCCTTCCGCGCGACCTGGCGCTGGCCGAAGCGGAGCGGATGGTGGCGGAGCATGCGCGGCAGCCGTTCGACCTGGCGGCCGGCCCGCTCTTTCGCGTGGCGCTGCTGCGGGTGGCGGACGAGGAGTGGCGGCTGCTCGTGAACCTGCACCACGTGATCGCGGACGGGTGGTCGCTGGACATCGTCTTCCGCGAGCTGGCGGAGCTGTACGCCGCGGGGGCGGAAGGACGCGCCCCGGAGCTGCCGCCGGCGGGCGTGCAGTACCCGGACTTCGCGGCGTGGCAGCGGCGCTGGCTGGAAGGGGAACAGCTGGAGCGGCAGCTGCGCTGGTGGCGCGAACGGCTCGCCGGCGCGCCGGTGCTGGAGCTCCCGGCGGACCGCCCGCGCCCCGCGACGGCGCACTTCACCGGCCGGTCGGTGGACTTCCGCCTGGAGGCGGAGACGGTCCGCGGGATCGAGGCCCTCGCCCGGGCGGAGGGCGCGACCCCCTTCCAGGTGGTGCTGGGCGCCTTCCAGGTGCTGCTCGCGCGCTGGTCCGGCCAGGAGGACGTGGTGGTCGGCTCGCCGATCGCCGGGCGCGGGCGGCCGGAGACGGAGGGGATGGTGGGGCTGTTCGTCAACACGCTGGCGCTGCGCACGGAGCTGTCCGGCGACCCCGCCTTCCGCGAAGTGGTGCGCCGCGTCCGCGAGGCCGCGCTGGGCGCCTTCGCGCACCAGGACGTGCCCTTCGAGCGGCTGGTGGAGGAGCTGAAGGTGGAGCGCTCCCTCAGCCGCCACCCCCTCTTCCAGGTCTCCTTCACCTACCAGCAGCCGTCGGCGCTGCCGGCGTCGTTCGGGGAGCTCGAGGCGCGGCTGGAGCCGGTGGAGACGGGGACGGCCAAGTTCGACCTGCTGATGGCGGTGGAGCCGGCGGGGGACGGGCTCGACGGCGCGCTGCAGTACGCGGCGGAGCTGTTCGACGCGGCGA
>DASTNU010000335.1:0-4104 GCA_035720605.1 Longimicrobium sp.
GAAATGGCCGATCGTGCGCATCCGCGCGCGAGAACGGCGGCAGAGCCGGAAGGCTCCCCCGCCGGTCGCGCTATGCCCGCCAAAAGCGCCGTGTCCCGCCGCCTGTGTCGTTTAGAAAGGGAACTCGTCAACCTCCTTCACGAACAAAAGCGTCACCTCGCCAGGGTCGATGGCGTAGAACACCTTGATCGGCGGGATGCCCCCACCTGGAGCCAGGTACATAACGCGCACGTTCAGGTCTTGGGTGCCGTGACCCACCTGCTCTGGTCCACGCGAAAGGAACCAGAACAGGTTGTTGACGACATCCGACCAATCGTAACCCTCGGCAATTTCGCGTAACTGACTAGTGAAGCGGTCGCTCGCCGTCACATTCCAGCGTTGCCCCATCTACCGGCCCTCAATCGCTAGCTCGCGTCCGGCCGCTAGCTCACGGGCCAATTCCCAATCATCGGGTGTCGGCTCCCCGTCTGACAGTAGAGCGGTGAAATAGGGGATCTCCTCTCCGTCCTCTGCCAACTGCCAAGCCTCGAACCGGTGCGAGAGATCGCTGACCTCTGTCGCGGACTTCCCTTCCAGCAGAGAAAGGACGTAATCCACCATCGCGATCTCTTCGCCGCTGAACGCCGAAAGGTCGGGCTGTCGGATGGCGATGGGCCGCTTTTGCGGGTAGCCTAGATGGTCGCGCACCTTCACTACGAGTTCCTGTTCCTGCACCATCCGCTCCCGCACGTTCAACATCGAATCAGGCATCGGTCCATTCGGCCTCCGGATGTACCGTTCTCCTGTAATCGACCGTCCGTGCTTCGCGTAAAACAGGAAGTCCGCGTAAAAGAGCGTTTTGGCTAGCCGGGTCGATCCGTACGACTCGTCCATCTCATGGCGGTCTGAGATGTAGAGGATCAGTTCGGCCAGCTTCCGGTGCTGTTTCTCCATAGGCCCCTCCACGGGGTACACTAGGTCAGATCAATTTCTGACGGGCACGATAAGGGATACCCTGTTGTATCAGCAAGGTTTGCGTTCTTTGTACCACTTACGGCGAGACACACTAAAATAGACACCCACGTCACCGGTAGCGCGACCTCGTACCGCTCCACAAGCTCCGCCACATCCTCCCGATCCGAAATACCTAGCTTGTGCACGGGAGTGTAGATCGCCTGGTGCCGCCGCACGAGGAACGCTGGACGTGACGGGCGCCAGGGATGATGATCCAACGCCCCGCGCACGAATGAGTGCACTACCCCGGTGGTGCCCGGCATTGACGCCGGGCGCAATTGTTAGAATTATGTACAAATTCACGTCCGTCCGCTGAACCATCCGCCGCCACGGGACCCATGAAGCGCGCCCTCTTCTCCCTCTCCGCCGTCCTGGCGCTCGCGGCCTGCGCGGCCCCGCCCAGCCCCGCGCCGGCCCCGGCGGCCGGGATCGAATCCCATGGCGCCGCCGGCGTGCTGCCGCCGGCGGACACCGGGTTCTACCCGTCGTGGACGCGCAGCGCGAACCTCTACGAGGTGAACGTGCGGCAGTTCACGCCGGAGGGCACCTTCGCCGCGCTGCAGCAGCACCTGCCCCGGCTCAAGGCGATGGGCGTGGACATCCTGTGGCTCATGCCGGTGCAGCCCATCGGCGAAAAGAACCGCAAGGGCGGGCTGGGCAGCTACTACTCCATCCGCGACTACACCGCCATCAACCCCGAGCACGGCACCGAGGCGGACTTCGAGCGCTTCGTGGGCGCCGCGCACGCGCAGGGGATGTACGTGATCCTGGACTGGGTGGCCAACCACACGGCGCACGACCACGCCTGGGTCGCCGAGCACCCCGACTGGCACGACCGCGCCCCCGACGGCCGGGTGCTGAACGCGCGCGACAACGAGGGGCGCGAGACGGACTGGACGGACGTGGCCGAGCTCAACTACGGCAGCGCCGCCATGCGCCAGGCGATGATCGGCGAGATGCGCTGGTGGGTGGAGGAGATGGGGATCGACGGGTTCCGCGCCGACGTGGCGCTGGGCGTGCCGCTGGACTTCTGGACCCAGGCGCGTCGCGCGCTCACGGCGGTGCGGCCGGACCTCTTTCTGCTGGCCGAAGCGGAAGACCCGCGCATGCACGCGGACTTCCACATGACCTATGGGTGGGAGCTGCACCACCTGCTCAACCAGGTGGCGCGCGGGGAAAAGACCACGGCGGAGCTGGACCGCTACTTCGCGCGGCAGGACAGCGCCTACGGGCGCGGCGCGTACCGCATGTACTTCACCAGCAACCACGACGAGAACAGCTGGCAGGGCACGGAGTTCGAGCGCATGGGCGCCAACCACGCCCCGGCCTTCGTGCTGAGCGCCACGGCGCAGAACTCCATGCCGCTGCTGTACACCGGCCAGGAGGCCAGCCTGAACCGGCGGCTGCGCTTCTTCGAGAAGGACACGGTGGACTGGAACGGCCCGTCGCTGGCGTCCTTCTACGGCAGCATGCTCCAGCTGAAGCACGCGCAGCCGGCGCTGTGGAACGGCCCGTGGGGCGCCCCGCAGGCCCGGCTGCAGACGGAGGGCGGCCGCGTGTACGCCTTTACCCGCACCCGCGGGGAGAACACCGTCCTCGTCGCCGTCAACTTCGGCGATGCACCCGCGCGGGCGGCGTACGGCGGGCTGCCGCGCCCGGGCACGTACACGGACTGGTTCAGCAAGGCGCCGGTGACGCTCGCGGCGGCGGGCACGCTGGAGATCCCGGCGCACGGCTGGCGCGTGCTGGTGCGGTAGATAGGCACTTCCGCGGCGGCGCGGTGTGCCCCGCGCCGCCGCGCGGGCGCCGCCGCGCGGGCGCCGCCGCGCGGGCGCCACCGGCGGGCGCCACCGGCGGGCGGTCACGTCTCGCCGGGGATGGCGGCGTCCGGCTGCGGCTGCACCACCGTCTGCAGCTGCCCCACGGCGAGCAGGTTCTCCGGGCGCGCGCCGCTGGTGTGGAACGGCTTCACCAACCGGATGGGCGTCCCGTTGATCTCCGTCAGCTTGCCGCTCCACGCCAGCTGATAGAGCCGCTTCAGGTCGTCCCTGTCCGCCGCGGTCAGCTTGCTGTCGGCGCCATAGTTCATGATGGAAAACCGCTTGTGGGTTCCGAAGATCTCGCTCGCCCACTCTCGCTCGCTGACGTCCGCGAAAAAGTGCCGCAGCCCGAAGATGTGGCCGATCTCGTGGATCAGCGTCTCCAGCTGCTCTTCCTTGCTCTGGGAGAACATCTTCGGATACAGCCGCAGCTGGTGGCGGCCGGCATCGGGAAAGAACGCGCTCGCCAGCACGCACCCGCTGGCGTCGCAGTTGTCGGCCCTGCGCATCGCGATCTCGAAGTCCCACGCGTCGTCACGCTTGGCGAACCTGACGGGCGCCGCGTCGCCCCAGGCCACCAGCGCCTCGCCCAGCAGCCGCTCGATCGCCGCCTTGGCGGCCGCCGGACGCGCGAACGCGCTCATCGACCGTTCCTGGAACCGCCAGCGCAGCGTCACGTCCCTGGCCCACAGCGGAATGAACCCCTCCGAGGCATCCACCACGATCTCGAACACCGAGCGGCCGCGCGGCCGCACGTGGCCCCGGTTCTCGGTGTCGCAGACGATCCCGTTCCCGTAGACGTGGACCTCCTTTTCGTCGCGGGCCGCCTTTTCCCCTTTCTGAAGCTCGAACGGGTTGGCGCGGCGCGACTCGGCCCTGGGCCGTGGGGTCTTTTTGGGCTCTCGCATTGTGATGCTCCGATCTGTGGGGATGGGTTGCGCTGACGGCCGGCGGGCGGGCGGGCGCCCCGGCAGCCGAGGGGGGAGGGTGGGAAACGTGGGATCGGGCCGTGGGAGCTGGCCCGTGCGGGTGGAACGACGTTCCAGGCTCAAATAGAGTCGCCTGCTGATCGGGCGCAAGCTTTTCGTGCGGGCCGGGGAGGACCCGCCCGCGTCGCGGACCGGGTTCACGGCGACGGAGAAAACGATCAGGCGTGGCTGAAGCGCAGCCGCACCTGGACGGAATCGCCGTCGCCCTTTCCTCCCCGCACCGCCTTCGGCACCGCGAGAAGGGTGCGTCCCGACCGCTCCCGCCACACGCTGGTCTTCCACGTGTGCCCGTCGACCGTCGC
>DASTNU010000336.1:0-11801 GCA_035720605.1 Longimicrobium sp.
CGCCATTCGTTGCTGGCCAGGATGCCGTGCAGGTACTGGTGCGTGGTCTCGTGGACGATGAGCCCCTCGGAGGCCGACCCGTTCATGATGAGCATGGGGAACTCGGTGCCGCCGCCCTCCAGCCGGTGCACGTTGGTGAGCTGCGGCCAGGGGTACGGGCCGAACATCGTTTCCAGCCAGGTGAGCGCGTCCCAGGTGCGGCGGGCGGCCGCGCGATCGCCCCAGTCGGTGTCGCCGGGAAGGTAGAGGACGTGGATTCCCGGGGCGGAGTGGGTGCCGGTCTCCTCGTCGATGATGGTGCGGACCACGAAGTCGTGGAGGTACGCCGGGTCGGCGCTCCAGGCGAAGTGGTGCACGCTGTCCGCGAAGAAGCGCACGTGCTTGCGTCCCTCCCCCGGCGCGCCGGCCAGCAGCCCCAGCTCGTCTCCGGGAGGGGGCGGCGGATAGCCGGAGCCCGTCACGCGCTCCTGGTAGCCGGGATCGCCCTCCACGGCGACGCCAGTGGCGCCGATCACCTGGTCCGCGGCCACGTCCAGCGTCACGTCGTAGCGGCCGAACTCGCCGTAGAACTCGCCCTGCGGCAGCAGCGGCTGAAAGGCCCAGCCGGTGTGGTCGTACACGGCGATGCGGGGATACCACTGCGCGAAGTCGAAATGGCGGCCGCGGCGGCCCTGGCGGCGCGGAAGGGTGCTGAGGCGCGCGTCCCAGTCCATCACCACCTCCACCGACCCGCCGGGCGGCAGCGGGCGCGGCAGCGGCAGCGCGGTGACGGTGCTGTCCGGCGCGCCGGGGTACGCCGGGCTCACGGCGGCGCCGTCGATGGTCACGCGGGTGAAGCGCTCGAAGGCGTGGTCCGCGGGACCCAGGTCGGTGAACCGCCGCTCGCCGTACTCCAGCTCGCGCCGCGCCCAGGCGCTGTTGGGACGGAACGCGTTCAGGTGCTGGTGGAGATAGAGCGAATCGAGCGTGGCGGGGGAGCGGTTGGTGTAGCGCAGCCGCGCGCGGCCGTGCAGCACGTCCGCGCCCTCGTCCAGCCGCGCCTCGATGCGGTAGTCGACGCCCTGCTGAAAGTAGGGTGCGCCTTGCGCGGCGAGCGTGGCCGGCGCCAGCAGCGCGGCGGGGATGAGGATTCGGAGCATCCGCACAACGTCCTTCCGGCATCAGGGTGGATGCAGGTGAACATGCCGATGCGGCGCGGAGGGGGCAACCCGGGGTGCGATGAGCGCCCAGGGGAAAGCGGTTGATGAAATCGCGGCTACGACGTCACGCTTTCCGCCGCGCGGATACGGTGCACGAAGGCTTCTCGCGCACAAGCAAAACCCCGTCCGGCGCCACAAAAGTGTCGCCGGACGGGACTTTTATCGTCACCCTGTCACCCGTTCACCTACTTCCGCGTGTCGAGCCCGGGCCCGCCTTCCGGGGCGAAGCCGCCGCGGTTGTAGCCGGCATAGCCGCGCTCGTCGGTGGGCTCGCCGCGAAGGTCGGGGCGGGTGAGCTCGCCCTCGCGGCCGCCGGCGGGGGCCCGGCCGTAGCCGCGGTCGTATCCGCCTCCACCCTGCCGCAGCATGGGGCTGGCGCTGTTGTACTGGCGAAGGTAGTCCGTGCCGCCGTGCACGCCGCCGTTCTCCACGTGGCGGTACACGGCGTCGTAGCCGCCCAGCGTGATGTCGGCGCTGCGCCCGTGCCGCACCCGGCCGCGGAAGTACGGGTGCTCGTACACGCCGTCCGCGCGGAAGCCGCCCGGGCCTTCGTCGTAGATGCCGTCGAAGCCGCCGTAGCCCTGCAGGTCGCGCTCGTGCATCTGCCGGTGAAAGCCGTACGCACCGTGCGCGCGGTCCGGCTGCATGCGCAGGCCGTGGTACTCGCCGTCGCGCCAGTTGGGGTCCAGGTGGTGCGGCCGGCCCCACTCCGGGCCCATGGGGTAGCCGCCCTTGTAGGGATCGTCGTAGCGCGGCATGATCTTTTTCCTCCCTTTGCGAGGGCCGTGCACTTATGTTGCCCTGCGCTGGAGCAAGAACCTTTCCCCAATCCTCGCAGACGGAGGTGGCGATGCGCACGTTGACGCAGAAGGCGGCAATGGTGTTCGGCGTGGTCTTCCTGCTGGTGGGACTGCTGGGACTGCTCCTGCCGGGCGGTACCTCGATGGACGCGGGCATGGCCGAGGCGCCCAGGCTGCTGGGCCTGTTCCACGTCAACCTGCTGCACAACCTGGTGCACCTGGCGTTCGGCGTGTGGGGGATCGCGGCCTCGCGCAGCTTCGGCGGGGCACGGGGATTCCACCGCGCCGGCGCCGTCGTCTACCTGGTGCTCGTCGTGCTGGGCTTCATCGACCCCGAGGGATTCGATCTGGTGCCCATCGGCGGCAACGACATCTGGCTTCACGCCCTGCTGGCCGTGGGGATGGGCTACTTCGGCTTCCTGCACCGCGAGCCGGGCGGATCCAACTCCTGATCCGGGCGGATCGCATTCCAATCCTCCCGCCCCGGCGTCCCCCGCGGACGCCGGGGCGCGGCGTTTTGCCCGGTGCGGAAGGGGCGGATAGATTGGACGCTTCGCATCGCCATCCGCCTGCGCCCCGTACGCCGATGCCGCGGTCCGTCATCCAGGTGGACGCCTTCGCCGACCGGCCGTTCTCCGGCAACCCCGCCGCGGTGTGCATCATGGACGCCCCCGCGGACGAGGGGTGGATGCAGAGCGTGGCGGCGGAGATGAACCTTTCCGCGACGGCGTTCCTGCATCCCGAAAAAGACGGATGGAGCCTGCGCTGGTTCACCCCGCAGGTGGAGGTGCAGCTGTGCGGGCACGCCACCCTGGCCAGCGCGCACGTGCTGTGGGAGGAGGGGCGGCTGGCCGCGGACGCGGAGGCGCGCTTCCACACGGCCAGCGGGGTGCTGACGGCCGCGCGGCGGGGGGAGTGGATCAGCGCGGACTTTCCCGCCAACCCGGACGAGGAGATCGCGGCGCCGGAGGTGCTGGAGCGCGCGCTGGGCACGCGGCCGCGCTACGTGGGCCGCAGCCGCTTCGACCTGCTGGTGGAGGTGGAGACGGAGGACGTGGTCCGCGCGCTCGCGCCGGACTTCGGCCTGCTGGCGGGGATGGAGGCGCGCGGGGTGATCGTCACGGCGCAGGGGACGGACGAGCGCTTCGACTTCGTGTCGCGCTTCTTCGCGCCGCGGGTGGGCGTCCCCGAGGACCCGGTCACCGGCTCCGCGCACTGCGTGCTGGCGCCGTTCTGGGCGAAGCGCCTGCAGCGCGACGAGATGACGGCGTACCAGGCCTCGCGCCGCGGCGGCGTGGTCAGGGTGCGCGCCGCCGGCGGCCGCGTGGTCCTCGCCGGGCAGGCGGTGACGGTGATGCGCGGCGTGCTGACGGACTGAGCGCGGGAGCGCGACGATGAGCGACGACGGCGAGCGCATGGCCCGGGACGTGGTGATCGACGGCGAGACGCGCGACGTGATCATCCCGCTGGGGCGGTTCGCGGCGGTGGAGACGGAGGGGCGCGTGCACGTCTCCAGCGGCGCGCCGTGGGAGTCCGTCGTCGGCTACTCGCGCGCGGTGCGGGTGGGGCCGCACGTCTACGTCTCCGGCACCACCGCCACGGACGACGCCGGCCAGATCGTGGGCCCCGGCGACGCGTACGCGCAGACGGTGCAGATCTTCCGCAGGATCGAAGGCGCGCTGGCGGTGGCGGGGGCGCGGATGGAGGACGTGGTGCGCACGCGGATGTACGTCACCGACATCTCGCGCTGGGAGGAGGTTGGCCGCGCACACGGCGAGTTCTTCGCCCACGTGCGCCCCGCCGCGACGATGGTGGAGGTGAAGGCGCTCATCGACCCCGCCATGATGGTGGAGATCGAGGTGGAGGCGTACGTCGCGGGGTGACGGCCTGGCCTGACGCCGCCGCGCCGCCCGGCGGTGGAAGCCGATTGCGAATCTGATCGGGTAATGGCAGCGCCCGCGCCCGGCGGTTGAAACCGCTGCTGGAACCTCACGAAGTCCGCCTGCGCGGACTGCCCGCACGGCCGCATCGCAATGCGGCGGTTTTTCTGTCCCGTGCCGTCATTCTGAGGGAGGCGCCCGCTCGATCCTTCCCGTGCGAGGTGCCCGCGGCGCCGACCGAAGAATCTGGTGCCGGAGGGCAGGATCTCACCCGTGCGCTGGTTTTTTCGAGGGCCGTGCCGAGGCGGGCACTGTGCGCTACGCCGCGTAGGTCGTGCGCACGCTTTCATGCGTGACGACGGTTCTGCGCGGTGCTCCCTCAAGGATGACGGCAGGGGCGAGCCGTGATCGGCCCCCACATGGGCGTGCAGTCTCCGCGAGAGGACAGTTCGGCGCCTCGCCTCGCGTTGACGATGCGTGACGCGGCGGCCTGAAACGCGTGTTTGTAGCACCTGTGGATCGATTGCCCGGGGGACGCGAAACGACGCATTGCGGCGAAGTCAAAATGCGGCAATGGCTTGCGTTTTTGCTCCGGCGGAGGGCGTTTCGACACTCTGGCGCGGGCCGCGATCGCGCACTATGATGCGCCCGCCGATCCCATTCACACTGTGAACGCCACGCCGCCCCACCCCGCGCTCCGGGGCTGGCCGACTGCGTTCCGTTTTCCCCTGGTCCGGCGAAGGAGGCGGATCCACACACGGCGGGCAGTACCCCAGGAGCGCATCAGGCAGGACCTTGCAGTCAATCCCTCCCGGCTGCAGTAAGGACCCGGGACCCCTCAACGACAACGGCAAACCCGTCGAAAGGCGGGGACGCAAAGCCCCGAGGCTAAAGCAGGGCGTGCCCTGCCATGCCAGTCGAGCCGCCGACTGAGACGACCCCAATGCTCCCTCACAACCTTGCTTTTCGCGCCCTGCGCGGCGCCACGTTCGTGCTGGCCGTCACCGCCCTCGCCGCGCCGCGGGACGCGCAGGCGCAGCGCCGCCTGCTGGGCACCCCCGTCGCCTCCGCCGGCCTGGTGGCCAGCGACCGCGGTCTGGGCGGCGAGAGCCGAGAATCCGCCCTGCTGCCGGTCCCGGTGGAGGGCATCCGCCGCGACCAGCTGCGCGACACGTACACCGCGGCGCGCTCGCAGGGGCGCACCCACCACGCCATCGACATCCACGCGCCGCGTGGCACGCCGGTGATCGCGGTGGCGGACGGCACCATCCGCAAGCTGCACAGCGGCGCCCGCGGCGGGCGGTCCGTCTACCTGATGGACGACGACGGCACCACCCGCTACTACTACGCGCACCTGGACGGCTACGCCCAGGGGCTGCGCGAGGGGCAGCGCGTGGAGCGCGGCGAGGTGATCGGCTACGTGGGCGATACCGGCAACGCCTCGCCCGGCGACTACCACCTGCACTTCTCCGTCGCCATCCTGGACGACCCGTCCCGCTGGTGGGAAGGACGCAACCTGAACCCGTACGTCCTGCTGCGGCAGCCGCCCGCGCGCTGACCTCCGCGCGCCACGACGGCGCACCCGGCCCCGCTCATCCGCCCCGTCCGGCACCTCCGGACGGGGCGGTTCGCGTCCGCGGGTTCGGACGCCTCTCATCCACCGGCCGTTCTCCATGGGCTCGTGGATTGATCGTTGCGGCGGATGAGGTGTGCGGGAAGGCGCACCCCGCGCCCACCACCGATGCCGGCCCGGTGCGAATGCGGCCGGCGGCACGCGAGCGGGAGGAGGTTCCCATGAGAGGCACGCTGTGCAGGCTCGCGTTCGCGGCTGCCGTGGCGGGCGCGATGGGGTTCGGCGGAACGCAGGCGCTCGCGGCGCCGGGAGTCGCGGCGGAGGGCCGGGCGTGCAGCTATTTCCAGTGCGTCAGCTACTGCTGGAACGAGGGGTGTCCGCCGGGCCAGCGCTGCACCGGGTACTGCGACCCCGTGCTCGGCTGCGTCTGCGAGTACGCGTGACCCCTCGGGCCGGGGACCGCGGGCCGGCGTTCTCTCGGGAGCGCCGGCTCGTTTTCGGCCGTCACCCCTTGACCCGGCGCCGCCCGGCCGCAGGTTGACGGGGATGATGCAGTTCCCCTCGCCCGCCGCGGCGCCGATGCAGATCGAGAACCTGTCCGTCACCCTCTCCGTCCTGTCGGCGATGGTGACGCCGGCGGTGCTGATCCTGGCCAGCAGCTCGCTCATCCTGGCCACCTCCAACCGCCTGGCCCGCGTCATCGACCGCACGCGCACCCTCTCCGAGCGGGTGGCCGACCTGGCGGTGGAGCCGGAGGACCGGGCGATGCTGGGGGAGGAGCGCACCCTGCTCTTCGACCAGCTGGACCGCACGGCGCGCCGCGCCCGGCTGCTCACCCGGGCGATGACGCGGCTCTACACGGCGCTCGCCGTTTTCATCGCGACGAGCGTGAGCATCGGGGTGGTGGCGGTGGTGGGGGTACCGTACGCGTGGGTGGCGCTGGCGATGGGGCTGGTGGGCGCCGTCCTGCTCTTCTGGGCCAGCCTGCTGCTGATCGTGGAGTCGCGCATCGGCCTGACGGCCGTGTACGACGAGATGGAGTTCGTACAGGCCCTGGGCCGCCACTACGCCCCGCCGGACAACCTTGCCGCCCGCCCCCGCCCGCGCATCCCCTGGCGGCGGTGATTGGTCCCCCCTCACAGCATTTTCGGTATGAGTCCGTAGTTGCCGTTCTGTCCCGTGCTGTCATTCTGAGGGCGGCGCCCGCGTGATCCTGCCCTGCCTGGAAGCATGCGCGCCGACCGAAGAATCTGGTTGCCGGAGTGCAGGATGCCGGACCCGCACGGCCGTGAATCCCCAGCACGGGGAGAGTCTCTGCACTCCAGCAACCAGATTCTTCGGCCGGCGCCCTCGATCCGCGAAAGGGATGGCATCAGCCGGCGCCGACCTCAGAATGACAGCACCGGCAGGCAGGAAAACCACTCCAGACCTGAGCCACACCCCGGACTCATCCGCCTTTGGATCAGCTCGCCATGCTTTCCAGGCCGCGGGGCGAAGTCGTGGAGTGGTCGGCGACGTCGCGGGCGCCGGAGGCGCGGGCGCAGTGCGCGCAGCAGTAGAAGGTGCCGTTGGCGTCCACCCCGTGGCCGATCACCTTGCACCCGCAGTGGGCGCAGACCGGCGCCAGCTTGTGGATGGCGCACTCGAAGCTGTCGAACACGTGCCGCTTGCCGGCCGTGACCACCTCGAACGACAGGTAGTAGTCGTTCCCGCACACCTCGCACTTCGCCATCGTCGCCTCCCCTGGTTGGCCGGCGGTCCGCCCGCCGGGCCGCGGGGGCGCTGCATCCCCCGCGCCACCAGCGCTACGGCATGCGCGACAGCACGATCTCCGGGTCGCCGGGAGTGCGCACGGCCACCGTGCGCGCGTCGGGCGAAAAGACGAAGGCGAAGCCCGGCGGCATTCCCTCCCAGCGGAACTCGGTGGGCGAGAGCGGCGTGGCAACGACGGTTTCCTCGTCGCCCAGGGTGGCCCGCAGCCCGCCCTCCACCCGCTCGAAGCGCACCGGCCAGGGGAGCTGCGGCGAGGCGTACGCACCCGCCAGGCGGTCCAGCGCCGCCGCGTCCAGCGCGATCGGCTCCGGCACGCGGACGACGAAGGGCGGCCGCTGGATGCGCTGCACGCACGACGTGTCCAGCCCCCGCACCGAGGCCTGCCGCCAGAAGCGCAGGAGGATGGCGTCCATGCACGCCGCCGCGCCGGGCATGCCGTCGTAGGTGTGGCCGGCGTGCGGCACCACCACGTGCATCCCGTTGGGGAGCGCCCGCAGCGCCCGCTCGCCCCAGCGCGGCGGGGTCACCGGGTCCAGCTGGCCGGAGACCAGCAGGGTGGGGATCTCCAGGCGCACCAGCTCGTGGTAGTCCGCGGGGGGAGCGTAGCGGGGCCAGCCGCGGCACGCCGCCGTCTGCTGGCGCACGCGGTAGTCGCCGATGAAGGTGCGGCCGTTGTCGCGCGCGGCGGCGGCGCTGTCGATGAAGGGGATGTCCTCGCTGCAGGTGACGGAGAGGGTGAGCCCCCACCAGATCCCCTCCGCGGCGTTTCGCCGGTCCATCAGCGCCAGCCGCGCCGCCGGGCGAAAGTCGCCCTCCCACGCGCGGTGGACCACGAAGGGCAGCATGCTGGCCAGCACGGGGTCGTACAGGAGCTTGCGGATCATGTCCGCGAAGGCGTCGCGCGACAGGGTGAGCCGCAGGCGGGCGCCGGACCGCGGGTCCACGATCTCCGCCTCCGCCGGGCGCGACTCCAGCCGCTCCGCCACCTGCCGCAGCTCCCCCGCGGGGTCCGGGAAGGCGGCGTGGCAGACGGCGTCCGCCCGGCACTCCGCGAGCAGCCCGGCCAGCGCGGCCTCCACGTCCTGCGCGTACGCCGCGGGCTGCAGGTAGCCGGGCGGCACCACCGCCTGCAGCACCGCGGAGCGCACCCGGTGCGGGTACATGCGCATGTACACCTGCGCCGCGCGGGTGCCGTACGAGCCGCCCCACAGGTCCAGCCGCTCGTAGCCCAGCGCGGCGCGCACGGCGTCCACGTCGTGCGCCAGCTGCGGGTAGCCGTAGCGCGACAGGTCCGCCCCGCGCCGCAGCTCCTCCAGGCAGCGCGCCACCGCGCCCGGCGGAAAGTAGTCGCCCAGGTACGACTGCGGGTCCGCGGGGTCGCGCAGGCGGCACTGCAGCGGCGCGGACCCGCCGGTCCCGCGCTGGTCGATGAAAAGCAGGTCGCGGTCCGCCGGAAGCATGCCGTACCGCTCGGCGACACCCCCCGCCATGGGCACGGCCGGCTGCCCGGGCCCCCCGGCGAAGAAGACCACGGCCTCGCGCACCGGCGTGGGTGTGCGCGCGGGGACGACCGCCACGTTCAGCGCGATGGTTCGCCCGCCCGGCTGCTCCCGGTTCTCCGGGACCTCCACCGTGCCGCAGCGCACGCCCGCGATGCCGTCGCGGCAGGGGTGCTCGACGAACGCCGGCGCCTGCGCGGCGGCGGGCCCGGCGAGCGCCAGCGTAGAGGCGAGTGCGGCGGCACGGACCAGGGAGCGTGGCGGCATGGCATCCTCCGGAAGGAGAGCAGGGTGGCGGAAACCGTTGGATGCCGTCTGGAAACGAATGGTTGAGCCGTTGTCCGCCGGCGGGGGTGGGCGTACATTCGCGGGTGGATACGTCTTCCGAACAGGTCGCCGACCGACCGCGAGGATTGATGCGATGCCGCCGGCCGCCGTGCTGATGCTCTCCGTGTTCGTCCTGGCCGCCTGCGCCGGACGGGGCGCCCCGGCCCCGGCGCCCGCCGCCGGCGAGAGCGCGCACTGGGACGGCATGTCGCGCGCGCACGCGGGCCACACCCCGGCGGCGAACGCCGGCGCGCACCCCCCGCGCAAGGAGGTGGCGGTGCGCGACGTGGAGTACGTGGTGAACGGGCGGCGGGTCAAGGGCTACGAGGCGCGGCCCGCGGGCGTGGCGGAGGACGCACCGCTGCCGGCGGTGATCGTGGTGCACGAGTGGTGGGGGCTGAACGAGAACATCCGGATGATGACGCGGCGCCTGGCGGGCGAGGGCTTTCGCGCGCTCGCCCTGGACATGTACCACGGCCGGGTCGCGGAAACGCCGGAAGAGGCACGCGCGCTCGTGGACGTCGTGGCGGCCGATCCGGACCGCGGCCTCGGCCACCTGCGATCGGCCGCCGCGTACCTGCGGCAGCAGGCGGGCGCGGCGCGCATCGGCGTGATCGGCTGGTGCTTCGGCGGGGGGTGGGCGCTGCAGGGGGCGCTGGAGCTGCCGGAGCGGATCGACGCCGCGGTGATGTACTACGGGCGGCTGGAGCTGGAGCGCAGGCGCCTGGCGCTGCTGGAGACGCCGCTGCTGGGGCTGTTCGGTGCGGAGGACCAGGGCATTCCCGTGGATCTGGTGCGGCAGATGGACTCCATCCTGCGCCAGCTGAGCAAGGACGCGACGATCCTGGTCTATCCCGGCGCCGGCCACGGCTTCGCCAACCCCTCCGGCGAGGCGTACCAGCCGGAGCCGGCGGACGATGCGTGGCGCCGCACCATCGCCTTCTTCGACCGGCACCTGCGGCAGCCCGGCCCCGCCACCGGCGACTGAGACCGCCGCGGCGTCTTCGGCCGGTCCGTCCTTGCGGCAGGGAGCCATCCCCGCGCCCATCCTCGACCTCTGACACAGCATGCCGCGATACCGGCGCTTCGTTCGATCCGTGCTCTGGCTGGCTGCGTGTGTGTGCGCGCGCCCCGCCCTCGCGCAGGAGGCGGTGAGCGCCACCAGCGGCAGCCCGGCCGCCATCGCCCGCATCCGCGCGGAGTTCGCCGCGACGGAGCGCGAGGCGCCGCGGTACCGCCGTACGACGCACGACCTGTGGAACTTCTCGCTGGAGGGCGGCGAGCTCACCGGCTACTACCGCGGGGGCGAGCTGCGCAAGCTGGGCGCGCGCCTGTTCGGGGAGACGTGGCGCGGCACGGAGGCGTACTACTTCGCGGGCGGCAGGCTGATCTTCATCCACGTGGTCCACGAGCGCTACGCCGAGCCGATGAGCGGCCGCGTGCGGGCGCGGATCGAGCACCGGTTCTACTTCGACGCCGGCCGGCTCATCCGCCGGGTGCGCACGCAGAGCCCGCGGACCGCGGACCTGTCGACCTTCGATCCCGATCTCCCGACGCTCCTCGGGAACGCGGAGCTGTTCGCCGCCTGCGCCGCGGCCGTTGGCCGCGATCCGCCCCCCTGCGTCGCGCCGGAGCGCTGATTTGCCCTGCGTTTGCGGGAATGGGGCGGGAATTGACTGCGTCTCCGCCCGACCCTATCCATTGAGCCGTGCCTTCGGATTTCCCGCCATCTACGTCCATCATCCCATGTCTCTGCGCCTTCTCGCCCTCGCCGGGGCGGCTGCACTGGCTTTCGCCGCGCCGGTGCGGGCGCAGGCCGGGTTCGTGGTGGAGTATCCGCCGGTGCAGGCGGCGGAGGACGCACACACCCGCGCGTGGCTGATGGAGCGGGGCCAGATGGACCGGCTGGCGGTGTGGCTCAACCGCTGGATCCGCATGCCCCGGGAGGTGGCGCTGCGCATGGTGGAGTGTCCCGCCTCCGACATCCGCTGGAACGCGGACGAGCGCTCGGTGGAGATCTGCTACCGGATGATCACCCGCATCTACGGAATCGCGGGGAGCGACGCCGACCTGCGCCGCGCGATCACCGGCGCGCACCTGTACATGGTGCTGCACGGGGTGGCCCACGCCATCGTCGACGAGCTGAACCTGCCCACGCCGAACGGCGAAGAGGCCGCCGTGGACGAGCTGGCGGTGCTGCTGATCGCCCACGCGCGGGAGCCGGGGATGTCGACGTCGACGTTCGTCGTCGGCGGGATCACCACGCTGCAGCGCACGGACGCGCGGTGGGGCGAGTGGGCGTACGCCACCACGCACGGACTCACCGCCGAGCGGTTCCGCAACGTGGCCTGCCTGGTGGACGGGATGAACCCCTGGGGCGACGACGAGCTGCGCGAGGCCGGGCTGGTGGAGGCCGCCTCGCGCCAGCGGTGCCGCGCGGCGGCCCTGCGCGTGGTGGACGTGTGGGGCCGCCGGCTGTCCCGCTACCTGCGCGCCTACGGTGAGGCGCCGGATGCGCCCGTACGCCGGCCCTCGCCCCGCTAGCCACGCGCGTCGCCGAGGTGCCGGGCGGTGCGCTGTCGCGCTGGATGACGCCGCGTTGACCGAAGGCGCGGGCGGATTTACACTTCGTGCGCCCGCCCTTCACCTTCCCTCCCTTTCCCGGTTTTCCCACATGCGCATCCCGACCCTGCTGACCGGCGCGCTGGCCGCGCTGGCGCTTTCCGCCGTCCCCGCCGCCGCGCAGGGCC
>DASTNU010000337.1:0-2896 GCA_035720605.1 Longimicrobium sp.
CTCCAGCGTGGTGACGCGCTGAACGCCGCCCGCGGGGTCGCCTGCGGCGTGGGATGGATGCGGATCGTGGGGCATGGGGCCGGCGGATGCTCGGAAGGGTGGGTTGGTGCGCCGCCGGTGAATTGTGCCTGGCTGGATTGCGATCGACAAGTGCAGCGGATCATGTCCAACCGGGACCCGGGATGGCTACGCCCCGGGTCAGAGGTCGAGCCGCTGGTCCCAGCCGAACAGCCCCTCCGCGAACACCTCGATCGTCGGATAGTACTCCGGGTAATACAGGTAGCGCTGCCCCAGCTCTTCCGGCGTGCGGCCGTCCGCCTCGTAGCGCCAGCCGCCGCGCTCGATCGCGATGCGGTTGTACGTCTCCAGGAACCGGTCGTAATCCCACGGCTCCTGCACCGGCTCGCCGGGATCGCGGTCAGGGATGGGCGGATCGATCATGGGGCGGAACCGGCGCGCGCCGCGCGAGGGATCCGGGTCTCGCGGGCGCGATCGGCGATGCGGCGGATCTCGCGGTTCTCGATGATGCGGCCGCGCTCGCCGTCCAGCGTCGCCTGGAGCATGGCGATGCCGATGTCCTTGCCCGCCACGTACAGTCCGCGAAAGCCGCGCAGCAGCCGGAACGCCGGGCGGATCGCCTGGTACAGCCGCGGCGCGTTCCGCGAGTCTTCGCCGTCGATGAACGCCGGCCGCCAGCAGACCGCGCCCACCAGCTCCATCAGGTCGCTCTCCGTCTCCGCCTTCACCCGCGCCCACATCATCCGGCTGTCCAGCCCCGTCCCCTGCCCGCTGATGAAGTGGAACGCGGCGCCCGGACTGTGCTGCCGGACCGCCCGCGCCGCCGCGAGCGCATAGTCGTGCGTGATCGTGCGGTACTCCGCCTCCCCCGACACCTGCCGCACGGAGATGCCGAGGCAGAACAGGCAGGCGTCGATCCCCGCGAACGCCTCCGCGGCCGCGCCGTAGTCGGCGAAGTCCCGGTGCACGAACACCCGCAGCCGCTCATCCTCCAGCGGCAGCGGCCTGCGGGTGATCGCCCGCACCCCGTCCACGTGCGGCGAGTCCAGGCAGGCGCGCAGCACGCTGCCCCCCGCCGCCCCCGTCGCGCCGAAAACGAGCACCTTCATCAGCCAGGATTCGTCGAGGAGGCAGGGCCCACGCCAGGGTCGAACGTCACGCGTGCGGCACTCGCTCCGGTTTGTCCGGCCACCGGAGCAGGTAGAGCGCGCAGAGGGCCATCAGGATGTGGTTGGGCACCAGCAGCCCCCGCACGGCATCGGTCGCGCTCCCGAAATACGCGGGTCCGGGATGAGCCACCATCTTGTAGATCGAGGGCACGAACGCGGCCAGGAGCGCGAGCGACACCCACGCGGCGAGGCGGCGGGTCCTGCGGTTGAGGATCATGAACCCGGTCGCGATCTCGATCACTCCCGTCGCGTACACCAGGAAGGTGTGCCACGACTCCGGGATGAAGTCGGGCATCTGCTCCCTGGTGAGCTCGAGCGCCGTGAAGTGCATCGCACCAAAGACGATCCACTCCGCGGCGAGCACGAACACGCTGATCCTGTACGCCAGCAATGAAGGTCTTTTGATCATCGTTGGTGCCATGGAAAGGGTTTGCGGATGCGGCGGCGGACGGTCAGGACGGACCGGCTTCTCCCGCGCGGCCATCGCGGCCTCGGCGGCTGCTTCGTTCGGGAAGTATCAGGGGAAGCAGATCCGGCATCACACCCCGCCCGCCACCAGTGTGGACTTCGTGGTCCCCGCCACGTCCAGCCAGCCGGCCTGCTGCCGCAGCTCGTGGTACACCTTGCTCGCTCCCTCCACCGTCGCGGGCGGAAAGACGCCGTCGCCGGACGCGAACTCGAACGAGAACTCGGCCACCATCGGGTAGTGGTTCCCGGTATCGCCCACGTACCAGAAGGTGTGGCTCATCTCCAGGATCGGTCCGCCGCCGAAGCGGAAGCCGCCCACCCGGCGGGCGACCTCGTTCACCACCAGCCCGCCCACCGTCTCCAGCGGCGTCTGGGCGATGATCCCCAACCTGCCCAACGCGGGGAAGAGCGCGGCGGCTTGATCGACCGTCGCCGGGAGCGCGTCGTCCTTCTGGTCTTCGAGCGTGTTGGAGCGCGAATACTGGCTGCTGAACGGCGGCACCACGTCCTCCTCGAACTTCTGCTTCCCGCCCAGCGGCGACGACGCGTCCCGCAGCGCGGAAAGGAGCCGGTCGGGGCAGCGGAACTTCACCGTCACGTCGGTGCCCTTCGCCTTCCGCCGCAGCCGCAGTATCCATCCCTGGTTGCGGAAGCTGTCGTCGCGCGTGTCCAGGAACGACGTCTCGCGCTCCTTCTCGATCCACGCGTCAGGCTGTTTCTCAGGCCACTCGTCGGGCTTCTTCCCCTCCAGCTCCCGCTGCGAAAGGATGGTTCCGCCCGCGCGGCCGATGGCGCGCCGCACCAGCTCCAGCCACTCGTCCGCGACCGAGGTGCGCTCGCGGAAGCGCGTGGTGCTCAGCAGCAGCTTGTACCCGCGCGAGGTGATCTCACCGGAAGCCATGGTTTCCGTCCGGATGAAGGTGGGTCGGTGGGAGATGGACTACCTGACCAGCACAGGGATTGGATGGACGGGCGGGAAGAAAGTCTTCTGGTGATGCGAGGGGCGCGAGTCGCGGGCGCGCGGCTCGGCGCTCGGTGAGCGACGCCATCTACGCACAGTCCGCGCAGGGCGGACTTCGTGACGTTGCAGCCGCGGTTTCAACCCAAATCCTGCAATCCACATCCGGACCGGACATTCCGGCCAGGAGTGTGGATGTTTGAGGCCTCGCAGACAGGTGCAAGGCCGCTGATTCGATCGCTCCAGCGTCGTCACGGTGGCTCGGAGAGCCGAAAAACGACTC
>DASTNU010000338.1:0-11259 GCA_035720605.1 Longimicrobium sp.
CAGCCTCAGGCATCTTCGTCTCCTCTCGCGGGCCGCGGCAGCAGCCCGCTCTCCTTGACCGTGTCCAGCACGATGGTGGAGCGGGTGGAGCGGATGGTGTCGATGGCGCCCAGCTTCTTCTGCAGCAGCTCGCCCAGCGCCCGGGGGTTGGCCACGCGTACCTTGGCCAGGAAGCAGTCCTCGCCGGCCACGTGGTGCACCTCCTGCACTTCCGGGATCTCCGCCATCCGCTCCGCCGTGGTGGGCGCCCCCGCGCGCTCGTCCGCGCGCACGAAGACGTAGGCGGTGAGCCCCAGCCCGAACGCCTCGGGGTTCACCCGCGCCGTGTAGCCCAGGATCACCCCGCGCTCCTCCAGCTTGCGGATGCGCTCCAGGATGGCGGACGGCGCCATCCCCACCTGCCGCGCGATCTCCGCGTTGGCCGTGCGGGCGTTCTGCTGAAGGATCTCCACGATCCGCAGGTCGATGTCGTCGATCATTCTTGCGTTCTCCTCTCGCACAGACGATAATTCTCTGTGCGATGGATGTCAACGGCTTTCGTTCTGCTGATTTCCAGCTGCGCAGAACATCCGTCGCCAGCTGCAACGTAAGGCAGCAGCAGCGGGTCTGCATGATGAGTTTGACCCCCCTCATCCACACGCAGGTCAGGGGAAGAGGCCGGGAAAGGCTCGTCAGGCAGGTGGGAGAGCCGGGTCGGAGCGCCCTGAAGCTCCCCCCTCTCCTCGCGCAGTTCGCGAGGGGAGGGGGCCGGGGGGAGGGGCCCACGCCAGTTGCTCCGCCGCTCGACGTGGGACTATCTTGCCGCCCCCCGCGGCGCCGGAGCGGCGCGGATCGGCCGGAGCGCAACGCGAATCCAGCGGTGTGCGTGCAGTTCACTCACGCACTGACGCACTCCGCACTAACGCACTTCGTCAACGCGACCGATGAAAGACGAGACCAGCACCGCCGGCCTGCGCATGGGCACCCTGGCCGTCCACGCCGGCCAGCGGCCGGACCCCACCACCGGCGCCATCATGACCCCGGTGTACCAGACCAGCACCTACGTGCAGCCGGAGCTGGGCCGGCACCTGGGGTACGAGTACGCCCGCACGCAGAACCCCACCCGCGAGGCGCTGGAGCGCAACGTCGCGGCGCTGGAGGGGGGAACGCACGGGATCGCCTTCGCCAGCGGGCTGGCGGCGCACGACACCATGATCAAGCTGTTCGGCGCCGGCGACCACGTCGTCTGCGGCGAGGGCGTGTACGGCGGCACCTTTCGCCTGTTCAGCAAGGTGATCGCGCGGATGGGGCTGGACTTCACCTTCGTGGACAGCGGCAGCCTGGACGAGATCCGCGCCGCCGTCCGGCCCAACACGAAGCTCGTCCACGTGGAGACGCCGACGAACCCGATGATGCGGCTGACGGACATCGCGGCCGCCGCGGAGATCGCGCACGGCGTGGGGGCGTGGCTCAGCGTCGACAACACCTTCGCGTCGCCGTTCAACCAGCAGCCGCTCTCGCTGGGCGCCGACATCGTGCTGCACTCCACCACCAAGTACCTCAACGGCCACAGCGACATGGTGGGCGGGATGGTGGTCACCGGCAGCGACGAGATCCACGAGCAGATCCGCTTCCTGCAGAACGCCGCCGGGGCCATCCCCGGCCCGTGGGACTGCTGGCTGGCGCTGCGGGGGACGAAGACGCTGCACCTGCGCATGCAGGCCCACAACGCCAACGGCCTGCGCATCGCCGGGTGGCTGGAGGAGCACCCGAAGATCGAGCGCGTCTACTACCCCGGCCTTCCCTCGCATCCGCAGCACGAGCTGGCGCGGCGGCAGATGAAGGGGTTCACGGGGATGATCTCCATCGAGACGGGATCGATCGAGCGGGCGCGCGCGCTGGTGAACCACACGCGCATCTTCGCGCTGGCGGAGTCGCTGGGCGGCGTGGAGAGCCTGATCGGCCACCCCGCGATGATGACGCACGCCTCCGTCCCCGTGGACCGGCGCCAGGCCATGGGCCTTTCCGACGGCCTGGTCCGCCTTTCCTGCGGCGTGGAGGACGTCGAGGACCTCGTCGCCGACCTGGACCAGGCCCTCGCGAAGGTCTGACGAGAACGCCCGATCGATACGACGGAGCCGCTCCGGGGGCACGTGCCCCGGAGCGGCTCATTGTCCGACGGATCATTCGACGATCAGGCGACGGCCCTCAAGTTCGGCTCGCCGTACTCGCGCCTCAGTCGTTCGAGGGCGCGTTCGCCCAGCGTGGGATCGCTCCGGCGTTCCGCGGCGTATCGCTCGTCCATCACCGCGTGGATCGACCGGCGGTAGGGCTCGATCTCCGCGTCCGTCAGCCGCTCGAGCGGTTTGCCTGCCCGTTCCTCGAGCTCGGTGAGCAGTTGCGCGGCCATTCCCACGGACTCGGGGAACGTCGGGTTCCCCGGACGGACGGGAAGCCACCGGCGCCAATCCGGGATGAAGTCTCGTTCCCTGATGCGCAGCCCCGCAAAGTAGACTGCCTCGGTCGCCACCTCACGCCTTGCCGTGCGCAGCATGTCGAACATCGTCACACCTTGAGTTCGAGTACGTCGAAACAGTCGCGCGGCAACGCCTCCAGACGATATTCCACGGAAAGAGGATGCGCGCGTTCGCGGACAGAAGCCTCGACAATCATACCCTTCACCCGGTCGAAGGGAATCACGTAAAGCACCGGCCTGAAGTCGTTCGGGTGAGCCCGGCTGATGGTATCCTCGATGTCTCCCCATTCGGCCGCGCCGATCACGCCGGCGGCACGCTTCGCGTCGGCGCCACGCATGATGCCGTCCTGCTTGTCCTGCAACAGCTTGCTGTGCTGCTCGCCGCGTTCCACCTCTTCAAGGAGCAGACGATAGAGATCCGCCGGGCTCGAACTCGGCGGGATCTTGACGTGCGACGCGGCTTTGCGTCCATCGTACACAGGGCTGCACCACGCGAAGTGCACGCCGTCGTAATATCGCTCCGCGACGGCCCAGGCGATCCAGGCATTCGTGGAGTACAGGAGGAGCGGCTCTTTCATCAAACGTAACCCGGCGAGTGGGTTCGTGGGCGAATTTATCAAGTAAACGAAAGGTACGACACTCCCGCGCAAGGCACCAAACCGCGACCCGCCACCAGCCGGCCCACTTTTCTGACCACATTTCCTCCAGGACGGCCGGTTGATCCCGCGTCGCCCGGGCGGTATCATCCCGCTTCCGGCGCATGGACCTGGAGAGACGGGCATCGTGAAGATCCTGGTGGTGGGCAACGGGGGGCGCGAGCACGCGCTGCTGTGGAAGCTGCGGCGCGACGCGCCGGACGCGGAGCTCTTCGTCACGAAGGCCAACGGGGGGATGGAAGGGCTGGCCCAATCCGTCCCGCTGGGCCCGGGCGAGATGCAGGCGCTGGCCGGCTGGGCTGAGCAGAACGCGGTCGACCTCACCGTCGTGGGACCCGACAACCCGCTGGCGGACGGCATCGTGGACCACTTCACTACGCACGGCCTCTGCATCTTCGGCCCCACGAAGGCGGCGGCGCAGATCGAATCCTCCAAGGCCTTCGCCAAGGCGCTCATGCAGCGCCACGGCATCCCCACCGCCGCCTTCCGGGTGTTCGACGACCAGGAAGCCGCCCAGGCGTACCTCCGCGAGACCGATGGCCCCGTGGTGGTGAAGGCGTCCGGCCTGGCGATGGGCAAGGGCGTCATCATGTGCGAGGACACCGCGCAGGCCGTCGCGGCGGTTCGGGAGATGATGGAGGGCGCCGCGTTCGGCACGGCGGGGGCGCAGGTGGTGGTGGAGGAGTGGATGCAGGGCGAGGAGCTCTCCGTCTTCGCCCTGACCGACGGCGAGAACGTGGTCACCATGCCCGCGTCGCAGGACCACAAGCGCGTCGGCGAAGGCGAGACCGGCCCCAACACCGGCGGGATGGGCGCCTACGCCCCCGTCTCCATCGCCACGCCGTCGCTGATGGCGCGCGTGGAGGCGGAGATCCTGCGCCCCACCATCGCCGCGATGGCCGCGGAGGGCCACCCCTTCCGCGGCGTGCTCTACGCGGGATTGATGGTCACCGCGGAGGGGCCGAAGGTGGTGGAGTTCAACGCCCGCTTCGGCGACCCGGAGACGCAGGCGCTCCTTCCCCTCCTCCGCTCCTCGCTCGTGGAGCCCATGCGCGCCATCGCGAACGGCGAGTCGATCGCCGGGACGGTGCTGGAATGGAGCCCCGGCGCCGCCGCCACCACGGTCCTCGCCTCCGCCGGCTACCCCGGCGATCCCGTCACCGGCGTCCCGATCCGCATTCCCCCAGGGATGGAGGGGAGGGAGGACGTCGTCCTCTTCCACGCCGGCACCCGCCGGGCGGAGGACGGCACGCTGGTGACCTCCGGCGGCCGCGTCCTCGCCGTCACCGCGCTGGCGCCGACGGTGGCGGAGGCGGCGGCGCGCAGCAGGGAGGCGGCGGAATCCATCACCTTCGACGGCCGGCACTACCGCCGCGACATCGGCTGGCGCGAGGTGCGGCGGGCGGCCCATGCCTGAGCTTCCCGAAGTCGAGACCATCGTCCGCGACCTGGCGCGGCTCCTTCCCGGGTCCACCATCCGCAAGGTGGAGGTGCTGCGCCCGGACCTGATCGACGGCGACACGCCGGAGGGCTTCGCGGCCCGGGTGAAGGGGCGCAAGGTCGCCGGCGTTACCCGCCGGGCCAAGAACATCGTCGTCGACCTGGGCGACGGCCGGCTGCTGGTGAACCTGGGGATGACGGGGCGGCTGCTGGTCACCCGCGCGAAGGACGCGGAGCCGACCCACCTGGGCGTCCGCCTTTCCCTGGACCGCGGGCGCGAGCTGCGCTACCACGACGTGCGCCGCTTCGGCCGGCTGTGGACCATGACGGAGGACGAGTGGCGCGCCTGGGAGGGCGAGCTGGGAGTGGAGCCCCTCTCCGACGATTTCTCCGACGACTGGCTGCGCGAGCGCGCCGCCCGCTCGCGCGTGGCCATCAAGACCTGGCTGATGGACCAGGCGCGCGTGGTGGGGGTGGGAAACATCTACGCCAGCGAGGCGCTCTTCCGGGCCGGGGTGGACCCGCGCCGGCCGGCGAACACGCTGTCCTCAGATGAGCTTGCCCGCGTGCGCGAGGGAGTGCGCCAGGTGCTGCGCGAAGCCATCGAATTCCGCGGCACCACCCTGCTGGACTACCGCGACGCCGGTGGCGAAGAGGGCGCCTTCGCGGCCCGCCTCAAGGTGTACGACCGCGACGGCCAGCCGTGCACGGTGTGCAAGTCGCCGGTGCAGCGCGTGGTGCAGGCGGGGCGGTCCACCTTCTACTGCCCATCGTGCCAGCGCTGAAGGAGCGGCGCAGCCCAGTTTTGCGCCACCACGCGTGATGAATGTCTGGTCTTTTTCGTCGGTTTGATTATTATTTGAACATCTGCATTCAGTTCATCGTCCCTCCCCATGCGCTCTCCCGAACAGCCCAGGACCATGCAAGCAAGAAAGTTCCGCGTACCCCAGCGCAAGACGCAGCGCCGCTGGCGCATTCCCCCGGCTCTCAAGCGCGGCGACGAGATCTTCGAAGGGCTGGGCGTGCTTGACGAGGTGTTCGGCGAGCGGGGGCTGGTGCTGTGGCAGTCCCTTCGCGATTCGCTGCTGTGGGCCGACGCGCAGGACGAGGAGCGCGCCGCGCTCTTCTCGCCCGACGCGGAGCGCGCGCGCATGGCGATGATCATGGCCGCCCAGCCGGGCCCGGAGCTGGAGGAGCCGCTGTCGGTGCTGGCGCGCATGCTGGGTGAGCCCGCCGGCGTGCCGGAAGAGGTGGTGGCGCTGGCCTGCCGCCGCGTCTCGCAGTGGGCGGACGACGAGGGGCTGCTGGCGACGGCGCTGGCGTTCGCGCAGGCGGCTGCCACGGTGACCCCGGGCGACGCCTCCGCGGCGTACGCGGTGGGCAAGCTGGCCCGGCGCCGCGCGGAGTACGCGCGCGCGGAGACCTGGCTGCGCCGCACCATCGCGCTGGCGCGCCAGATCGGCGACTGGGCCACCTACTCGCAAGCGTTCCTGGCGCTGGGCAACATGTACAAACAGCGCGGCAACCTGCCCCAGGCGCGGCGCTTGCTCATCCGCGCCGTCCGCGCCGCGCAGCGCAACAGCCTGCATCACCTGGAGGGGATGGCGTTCCACGACATGTTCGTGGTGGCCATCGAGGCCGGGCGGACGGAGGAAGCGCAGGAGCTGGCGCGCGCCGCGTTCGCCGCGTACGGTCCCAACAACCCCGCGCTCTCGCGCCTGGCGCAGGACATCGCGCACTGGTGGATCACGCAGGGCTACTTCGCCCGCGCGCTCCCCGTGCTCCACTCGGTGCTCCCGCACCACCCGCAGCCCGTGGAGCAGCTGGCGGTGATGGGCACCATCGCCCGCGCGGCCGGCGGCTCCGGCGACCGGACGCTGTTCCGCGACGCCTGGGACCGCTGCCACGATCTGCTGCACCACGCGGGCGTGGACGAGCGGGCGGCCCAGGCCATGCTGGACCTGGCCCATGGCGCGGCCAGCCTGGCGCTGTGGGACAAGGCGGAGGACGCCGCGCGCAAGGCGCTGGACGTCGGGTCGCGGCGGCACGAGGCCAAGATCCGCCTCACGGCCGAGGCGCTCATCGAGTCCGTGCGGCACCACCGCGTGCTGGAAGCGCGCAAGCGGTCCGCCCAGCCCGAGCCGGTGGCGGCGGCCGAGGCGCAGTTCGCCGAGGAGCTCATCCGCTCGCTGCAGATCGCGGGCTGAACCGCCCGCCGTTCAGCAAACGCCGCGGGGCGTGGCCTTCTGGCTACGCCCCGCTCTCTTTTCCTCCACGTCACCTGCCCGGCCGTCACCCGCCCGAGCCCAGGGTCCCCTCGGGAACGACCTCCGGGACCTCCGCCTCCAGCTCGGGCGCCGGCGCGGTGGAACCGCTCGGAGCCGCGGGTGTCAGGGCGGCTGGCTCCGGCCCGGTGACGTCACGGGAACAGGCTGCGACGGCCATCGCGATGGCCGCTGCAAGGAAGAAACGCTTGACTTTCATAGCAGGGTCCTCTGCGTGGGTGCTACGGGCCGGGGGAAGGATGACACCAAGATAATGGGTGCCAGCGATCCAAAAAAGACGTAGGCGAAATAATGACGCTCTCTTTACGACTTCCCAACCCCGTGATTCCCACCATACAGCGGAACAATTGCGGGGAAAGTGCGCGCAGTTTTCGTTTCGAGCGGCGTGCAAAGACAGCTGCCGGAATCACATCTGTTACATTTACAGACTGTTTCTGCAACATGACGGGTCACAGGAGGAGTACGGCCTGGGCCGACGGATGCAGGCCGGCGTTTCCCTTTCGCTTGACGCCACGGCGCACTAGCTTGGCAGAAACGGTTCGGCTTTTGTTCACCCGCCGCGCGTCCGCCGCAGTGAAGTCCACCTCCGCGCACCCGCTCCGCGAATTCGCCCGCCAGGCCCGCAACGTCCCCGGCGTGTACCGCATGCTGGGGCACGACGGCGAGGTGCTGTACGTGGGCAAGTCCAAGAGCCTGCGCACCCGCCTGCTCTCCTACTTCCGCGCCCGGCGGGGGGAGAAGCAGCACCGCATCATCGCTGAGTCGCACACGCTGGCGTGGGACTACGAGCCCAGCGAGTTCGCGGCGCTGCTGCGCGAGCTGGAGCTCATCAAGCGGTTTCGCCCGCGGATGAACGTGCAGCACAAGCGCGACGGGCGGTACTCGTTCCTCAAGCTCACCCCCGGCAAGGCGCCGCGCCTGTACGTGACGGCGGCGGTGGCGGACGACGCGGCGGCGTACTACGGCCCCTTCCGCGGCGGCCGGCGCATCCAGGACGCGGTGCGCGAGCTGAACGACCTGCTGGGGCTGCGCGACTGCCCCGTGGGCACCCCCATCCGCTTCGCCGACCAGCCGGACCTGTTCGCCTTCGAGCACGCGCCGCGCTGCCACCGCTTCGAGATCAAGCTGTGCCTGGGCCCCTGCGCCGCGCGGTGCAGCGAGGCGGAGTACGCGCGTCAGGTGCAGCTGGCGAGGGCGTTTCTGGATGGACACGCGGACGAGCCGGTCCGCTGGCTGGGCGAGCGCATGGCGGCCGCTGCGGAGCGCTGGGACTTCGAGTACGCGGGCATGCTGCGCGACCGCCTGCGGCGGCTGGAGAACCTGCGCGACGAGTTCACGCGGCTGCGCGAGGCGCTGGACAGCCTGACCTTCGTCTACCGCGTGGCCGGGGTGGAGGGGGACGACCGCGTCTACCTGGTGCGCCGCGGCACCGTCCGCGCCACGGCGCCGGTGCCGCGCACGGCCGCGGAGCGAAAGAAGCTCGACCGGCTGTGCGAGGAGCACTTCGGGCGGCCGGAGCACGAGGGCGCCCTGGTGCAGCGGCACCAGGTGGACGAGATCCTGCTCCTCTCCCGCTGGTTCCGCGCCCGGCCGGAGGAGCTGGCCCGCACCGCGGCGCCCGCCCGCGTGGAGGCGCTGGCGCTGAGCGCATGAGGCGGCGGCACAGCGGTTGCGCCCCGCCGGCGCATCCGGGGCACCCCCGCCCCGGCCGTGGACCCACGCCGGAGCCATCGATGCGGAGCATCCCCCGCCTGTCCCTGCCGATCCTCTTTCTTCTCTCCCTGGCCGCCTGCGGGCGGGACGGCCGCGGCCGCGCCGAATCCGGCTCCGCCCAGCCGCCCGACAGCCTGCGCATCGTCTACGGCGCCACGGGGGCCGGCAACGTGCGCGTGGTGCCGGTGGAGATCGAGATCATCGGGCTCCCCAACGGGTGGGAGGGGATGCGCATCGCCGCGCTCAGCGACTTTCACCTGGGGATGTGGCACGACAACGCGGCCACGGCTCGCGCGGCGGTGGAGCGCGCGGTGGCGGAGCGGCCGGACGCGTTCGTGCTGCTGGGCGACTACGTGGCGCGCGGCGACTACGCCGCGCTGGACCACGTGCTGGCGCCGCTGCGGGGAAAGCCGGTGTTCGCCGTGCTGGGCGACCGCGACATGCTGGAGCGCAGCGACGAGCCGGACAGCACCGCCATCCGCACCCGCGAGGCGCTGCGCCGCAACGGCGTGCAGCTGCTGGAGAACACCCGCGCCCGCTTCTCGCGCCGCGGCGACACGGCGTACATCGCGGGGATCGAGCCGTACACGGCGCGGCGGCCGGACTGGCGGCGGGCGGAGATCTACGGCGGGATCCCCGGCGGGGCGCAGACGCCGCTGCTGCTGTCGCACATGCCCGTCGCCGCGGTCACCCTGCCGACGGACCGGTACCGCGCCGTGGTCGCCGGCCATACCTTCTGCGGGCAGGTGGAGGTGCCGGGCACGCCGCGGCTCACCTGGCTGAACACCGAGGTCCTCCCCGGCACGCCCAACCCCGCGTCCACGCGCATCCACCGGGTGCGCGGCGCCACCCTGTTCGTCACCTGCGGCGTGGGCTTCGGGTACGTGCCCGTGCGCTACGGCGCGCCGCCGGAGGTGGCGATGATCACGCTGCGCGGCGTGGGCAGGGTGGAGGAAGGAGACAGCGCCGGGGTGTCGGACGGCGTGAACGTGGACTCGCTGATCCAGCAGTTCACCCCTGATTCGACGCCGCGCCCGGCTCAGGACACCACGGCGGGGTGACGGGGTGATGGGGTGACGGGGTGACCGGGCGGCCTCATCATGAAACGGAGTCGGCGGAGTAGCGGAGAGAAATCGATTCCGTCTACTCAGCTGACTCCGTGCCCGTGTGATATGAGGATGTGCTCGATGCCCGTCCGTGATCCGCCTTTCATCCATCCCCATCAGAGCGCAGGCGCACTATCTGCTTGACCGGTGTGGGCGCCGCGCCAATCTTTTCACGGAGCGGCCGGGTCGGGAAAATCTCAAGGTTCCTGAAAGGGTGTTGCTAAACCTCGCGCCGGCGGTTGTCTTCCTGAGGGAGGCGCCGCGTGTAACTTCAGCGCGCACGGTACTCTGGCGCCGACCGAAGGATCCTGCCGGCAGAACCGAGGGGCTGGCTCTCCCGTACGGAAGCCAGCCCCTGAGTAACCGAGAGAAGATCCTTCGGTCGCGCGCAAGCGGTTGCATGATTTCGGGTTAGTGGCATGCGCTCCCTCAGCAAGACAACGCTGCTCCGCGGTTTCCCTGGTTTAGCGACACTCTCCAGGCTGACTGTCCCGCCCGCGCCCGCCTGCCGCCGTCCGTCGAGGGATCCCCGATCCGCATTCCACGGCGCTCCCCCATCCCGGTGGGCGGCTGCCTCTTTTCAGCGATCCAGCATTCATCAGCCCACCGGTCGACGCCGGTGATCGTTTCTCGTGGAGGGAGATTGATGTGACGTTCCACCGAGCCGGCGGGGTCCGGGTTCCGGAGCTTTCCGCAGCGAAGCGACGGCTTCTCGACGCGATGATGGGAGGGGAGGACCGCCCGCCTCCCCTGGTGCGCCGTTCCCACACGGGACCCGTCCCGCTCTCGTCCGGCCAGGAGCGGCTGTACTTCCTGCACCGGCTGCAGCGCGGCCGCGACGCGTACACCATCCACAGGCGGCTGCGGCTGCCGCACGGCACCGACGAGGGAGCGCTGGAGCGGGCGCTGGGCGAAGTGGTGCGGCGCCACGAGGCGTTGCGGACCACCTTTCACGAGGCGGACGGGATCCCCGTGCAGGTGGTGCGGCCGTTCACGGGTTTCGCGCTGACGGTGGAGGACCTGTCGGGATTCGCGGCCGCTGAGCGCGAGGCGGAGCGGCGCGCCGCGGAAGACGCGGAGCGCCCGTTCGACCTCGCCGAGGGGCCGCTCTTTCGCGCCACGCTGCTGCGCCTCGGCGCGGACGGGCACGAGCTGCTGCTGGGGATGCACCACATCGTCACGGACGGGTGGAGCCTGGACGTGCTCTGCCGCGAGCTGTCGGTGCTGTACGCCGCCGGCGCCGCGGGGGACGAATCGCCGCTGCCGGAGCCGGCGCAGCAGTACGCCGACTTCGCGGTCTGGCAGCGCGAGCAGCTGCGGGGCGAGGCGCTGCACCGGCAGCTGGCGTGGTGGAAGGCGCGGCTGGCCGGTGCGCCGGAGGTGCTGGAGCTGCCGGCGGACCGTCCCCGCCCGGCCGCGCGGACCCAGCGGGGCGGGCGCGTGTCCGCCGTGCTCCCGGCGGACGTGCTGGCGCGGCTCGACGGCCTGGCGCGCCAGGAGGGCGCAACGCGGTTCATGGTGCTGCTCGCCGCCTTCCAGGCGCTCCTCTCCCGGTACGGCGGCGGCGACGACGTCGTGGTGGGCACCCCCGTCTCCGGCCGCAC
>DASTNU010000339.1:0-2196 GCA_035720605.1 Longimicrobium sp.
CGCCGAGGTGCGAAGCCCGAGCCTGCCGACGCGCGATCGAATTCTCCCCCTCTCCCGCTCCGCGGGAGAGGGGGCCGGCGGGTGAGGGCCCCCCGCGGGCAAAGTGGGATGCCCGTCGCAGCGCTCCGATGTGTCGCCTCAGTGCAGTTCTCCCCCTCTCCGCGAGGAACGAGCGGGGAGGGGGCCGGGGGGAGGGGCCCTCCGCGGACGCAGTGAGATGCCCGTCGAATCGTCCGGTCGGAAGGGTTGTGCGATGTCCCCAGGTCCGGTGAGTTCCAGGAGGAGCAGCCGATGCGAGCAAGGAACGGGTTCACGCTGGTGGAGATCCTGGTGGTGATCATCGTGATCGCCCTGCTGGCCACGCTGGTGGCACCCAACGTCTTCCGCCACGTGGGGCGCGCCAAGGACACCACCGCCCGCGCGCAGGTGGAGCTCCTTTCCGGCGCGGTGGAGGCGTACCGGCTGGACAACGACCGCTTTCCCACCACCGAGCAGGGGCTGGCCGCGCTGCGCACCCCGCCCACGCTGGAGCCGCGGCCGCGGGCGTGGCGCGGGCCGTACCTGCGCCGCGAGGTGCCGGTGGACCCGTGGGGGCGTCCGTACATCTACCGCAGCCCCGGCACCGTGAACCGCGAGGGATACGACCTGCTCACCCTCGGCCGCGACGGCCTGGAGGGCGGGGAAGACGAGGACGCCGACGTGCTGAGCTGGAAGTAGCGACCATGCCCGCCTTTGCCTACCGCGCCGCGACCGCCGCGGGCCGCACCGTCCGCGGAGTGGAGGACGCCGAGAGCCCGGCGGCGCTGGAGCGCACGCTCGGCTCGCGCGGCCTCTATCCGCTCGACGTGGCGCCGGCGACGGCGGTCGCCGCGGAGCCCGCCGCCCGCCGCGCCTTCCGCACCCGCCGCGCGGACGTGGTGGAGGCGGTGCGCTACCTGGCGACGCTGATGGACGCGGGCTTTCCGCTGGACCGCGCGCTGGCGGCGGTGTCGCGCGTGGTGGCGCGGCGCGACACGGCGGCGGCGGTGGTGGACGTGCGCGACCGCGTGCGCGGCGGCGCCCGCCTGGACGACGCCCTGGCCGCCCACCCCGCGCTCTTCCCCCGCTTCGCGGTGGGGATGGTGCGCGCGGGGGAGCGGGGCGGATACCTGGCGCGGGCGCTGGAGCGGCTGGCGGCGCAGATGGAGCGCGAGCAGGCGCTGCGGTCGCGCCTGGCCTCCGCCCTCATCTACCCGGCGGTGATGGTGGCGGTGGGGCTCGGCGCCGTCGCCGTACTGTTCGCCTACGTGCTGCCGCGCTTCGTCACGCTGCTGCAGGACACCGGCTCCGCGCTGCCGCGCTCCACCGCGATGCTGCTGGCCGCCGGTACCTTCGCCGGCCGCTGGTGGTGGGCGATCCTGCTCGCGCCCGTGCTCCTGGCGATGCTGGTGGCGGGCGTCCGCTCGTCGGACGAGGGGCGGACGGCGATCGACCGCATCCTCCTGCGCCTGCCGATGGTCGGTGCGCTGCGGCAGCGGGTCGCCTGCGCGCGGCTGGCCCGGACGCTGTCGACGCTGCTGGGGAGCGGCCTGCCGATCCTCCCCGCGCTGGAGATCGCGGCGGCTTCGCAGGCGGACGGCGCCGTGAGGGGGGCGGTGCTGCAGGCGCGCGAAGAGGTGCGCGCGGGCGACCGGCTGGCCGCGGCGCTCCGCCGCGCCGGCGTCTTTCCCTTCCTCTTCGTGCAGATGGTGGAGGTGGGCGAGGAAGGCGGTCGCCTTCCCGACATGCTGGAGCGCGCCGCGGGAACGATGGAGGGAGAGCTGGAGCGCGGCCTCGAGCGCATGGTGCGCCTGGTGGAGCCCGCGATGATCCTGGTCTTCGGGGCGCTGGTGGGCTTCGTCGCGCTGTCGCTGCTGCAGGCGGTCTACGGCATCCGCGCGGACGTGATGTGAGGGGAGAGAAGTGCGTGAGTGCGTTGGTGCGTGAGTGCGTGAGTGGGAGTGCTTCGGACGGTGTGGAGGGAAGGGCAGGGCCCTCACTGCGTCCGCGGGGGCACTCTCCCCCGCCGACCTGCGCCGCTCGGTCCTCGCGGCTCGGCGGCGACCCCTCCCCCAACTTCGGGGGAGGGGTTGGTAGGGACGGGTCGCTGCGGTGCGGCGGCCTCTCGGCCCGGGAGAGTAGATCCTTCGGTCGGCGCCAGAGTGTGATGCGCGGGAC
>DASTNU010000340.1:0-3254 GCA_035720605.1 Longimicrobium sp.
CGCGACCAGGCCCATCAGCTCGGGCGTAAGGGGGATCGCGGCCATGGAAGATCCTTCGGTCGGCAAGATGACTGAATTCCAATTTAGTTGATTAGTGAGGAGCAGACAACCATCCGCCCACGGCGGCGGACCCAGCCACGGGGAGGGACAGATGGCGGAGCAGACCAGCCGGTACGGTTTTGCGGTGCGCGTGCCGCTGCCGTACGAGGCGGCCGTGGAGCGCACGCGCGGCGAGCTGGCGAAGGAGGGCTTCGGCGTGCTGACGGAGATCGACGTGGCGGCCACGCTCAGGAAGAAGCTGGACGTCGACTTCCCGCCGTACGTCATCCTGGGCGCGTGCAATCCGCCGCTGGCGCACCGCGCGCTCACCGCCGAGCCCGACATCGGCCTGCTGCTTCCCTGCAACGTCGTGGTCCGCGCGGGCCGCCAGGAGGGAACCAGCGAGGTCCTGGCGATGGATCCCCAGGCGGCGCTTTCGCTGGCGGACAACCCCGCGATCGGCCCCGTGGCGGCGGACGTGGGCCAGCGCCTGCGCCGCGTGCTGGACGCCGTGGCGCGGAGACCCGTGTGATACAGCCCGTTCGCTCTTTCTCCAACGGCTCAGCCGGGTTCCGGATCCCGCGTCTGGCAGGGACGAGTTGACCGATCGACTAATCTACTATATGGTTGATTAGCAATTGACGTGCGTGGCCTGCTACGGCGCGTCGTACCGGACCGATACAACCCGAACGGACGAGGGATGAAGATGCAGGCGATGGATCGTACCCTTCCGCCGGTGCTGAGCCCGGAGGCGCTGAACGAGCTGCTGGAGGGCGGCGCGGAACTGCGGCTGCTGGACGTGCGCACCCCCGGCGAGTACGAGGCGGCGCACATCCGCGGCGCCTACAACGTGCCGCTGGACACGCTGGGCGAGCACGGCGACGACATCCGCGCGCACGTGCAGACGCCCGTGGTGCTGGTGTGCCAGTCCGGCTCCCGCGCCCGCCGCGCCGAGGAGGCGCTGGCGCTGGCGGGAATGCCCAACCTGCACGTGCTGGAGGGCGGCGTGAACGGCTGGGCCGCCGCCGGCTACCCCATGCAGCGGGGCGCGGAGCGGCTGTCGCTGGAGCGGCAGGTGCGCATCGCCGCCGGCGCGCTGGCGGCAGCGGGCGGCATCCTGGCGCTGGCGGTGAGCCCGCTGTTCGGCGTGCTGGCGGCGTTCGTGGGGAGCGGCCTGGTGTTCGCCGGGGTCACGGACACCTGCGCCATGGCCATGCTGCTCTCGCGGCTGCCGTACAACCGCCCGGCCACCTGCGACGTGGAGGCCATGGTGCGGGCGCTCAAGGCCGGCGCCGCCCCCGCCGGCCTGGCCCGCGCGGGCTTCGGTGAGGTGCCGCCGGCCGCGTCCTGCGCGTCCTGAAGAAAGGGAGCGGACCGATGCTGTTGCTGGGGATGGCGCTGGGCGCGCTGGTGGGGCTGGCGCTGGGGCTGCTGGGAGGCGGCGGCTCCATCCTCACCGTGCCCATCTTCGTGTACGTGCTGGGGTTCGGGGCCAAGGAAGCCATCGCCATGAGCCTCGCCGTCGTGGGCGCGGTGAGCCTGTTCGGCGCGGCGGGGCACTGGCGCGCGGGGAACGTGGACCTGCGGGTGGCGCTGGTCTTCGGCGGGGTGGCCATGGCGGGCACCTACCTGGGCGCGCGGCTGGCCGTGTTCTTCAGCGGCGCCGCGCAGCTCATCCTCTTCGCCACGGTGATGCTGCTGGCGGCGTGGTTCATGTTCCGGCCACGCAAGGTGGAGGCGGAGGGCGCGGCCCCCGCCTCCGTGCGCGAGATGCCGCTGGCCCTCATCGCGGCGGAGGGGCTGGCGGTGGGCGTGCTGACGGGACTGGTGGGCGTGGGCGGCGGGTTCCTGATCGTCCCCGCGCTCGTCCTCCTTGGAAAGGTCCCCATGAAGCAGGCGGTGGGCACCAGCCTGCTGGTGATCGCCATGAAGTCCGCCGCCGGCTTCCTGGGCTACCTGGGGCAGGTGGAGGTGGCGTGGGGGTTCATGGCGGTGTTCACGGCGGTGGCGGTGGGTGGCATCCTGGCGGGGACGTACCTGGTGCGGTTCGTTCCCCAGGCCGCCCTGCAGCGCGCCTTCGCCGTGTTCCTGGTGGTGATGGGCACCTTCATCCTCGTCCAGAACCGCGGCGTGCTGCTGCCGGGCTCCGAGGACGGGCCGCCGGCCGCCGCACGCTGAGACCGAAGGGAGCGGAACGATGATCCTCGAGCGATTCTACGACGACAAGCTGGCGCAGGCGAGCTGGCTGGTGGGGTGCGCCGCTACGGGCGAGGCGCTGGTGGTGGACCCGCACCGCGACGTGGAGGTCTATCTGGGCGCGGCGGAGGCGGAGGGGCTGCGCATCACCCACGTCACCGAGACGCACATCCACGCCGACTTCGTTTCCGGCGCGCGCGAGCTGGCCGAGGCCACCGGGGCGCGGCTGTACCTCTCCGCCGAAGGAGGCCCGGACTGGCGGTACGCCTGCGCGGCGGAAGCCGGCGCCGTCCTGCTGCGCGACGGCGGCCTCTTCCACGTGGGCAACGTGCGCATCGAGGCGATGCACACGCCCGGACACACGCCCGAGCACCTGTCGTTCGTCGTCACCGACACGGCGGCGGCGGACCGGCCGATGGGCGTGTTCACCGGCGACTTCGTCTTCGTGGGCGACGTGGGCCGGCCGGACCTGCTGGAGAAGGCGGCGAAGGTGGCGGGGACGATGGAGGCCGGCGCGCGCACGCTCTTCCGCAGCCTGCGGCGCTTCAAGGCGCGGATGCCGGACTTCGTGCAGATCTGGCCCGGACACGGCGCGGGCTCCGCGTGCGGCAAGGCGCTGGGCGCGGTGCCGCAGTCCACGCTGGGGTACGAGCGGCTGTTCAACTGGGGACTGGTGGAGGACGACGAGGAGGCGTTCGTCCGCGCCGTGCTGGCCGGGCAGCCCGAGCCGCCGAAGTACTTCGCGGAGATGAAGCGCATCAACAAGGAAGGCCCGCGGATCCTCGGCGGCTTTCCGCGCCCGCGGCACCTGCAGGAGGCGCGGCTGGTGGAACTGGTGGAGAGCGGCGCGATGGTGGTGGATACGCGCTCGGCCGCGGACTTCGCGGTAGAGCACGTACCGGGGAGCCTCAACATCCCCCTGAACCGCTCGTTCACCACCTGGGCGGGATGGCTGGTCCCCTACGACCGCGACGTCCACCTGATCGTCGACGAGCACGCGACGGCCGCGGTGGACGAGG
>DASTNU010000341.1:0-2415 GCA_035720605.1 Longimicrobium sp.
GTGCGACCGACGCAAGGTACGGCGCCCGCGTGAGGGAAAACAAGATTTGTTGAGTCGCGCGCGAACGATGTGAATCGCCGGATCTGTCATTCCGAAGGACGCGCCGCGCGTGGCTCGCCCACGCTGAGTTCCCTGGCGCCGACTGAGGAATCCACTCGCCGAAGCTGGTGGACAGCCCTGCCGGCGTGAGCTCGCCCATGCAGTCCGCGCAGGCGGACTTCGCGATTTTCCAGCGGCGAATTCATTCGCTCCCCACGCGCGGGCGGCTGATGAGGGCGGTTCCACGCACCGTGACGGCTTCGTTGCCGTACCGGGGATGCGCGACGAGATTCGGAAAACTGCACCTGTAGCCGTGCGCCGCCAGATCCCCGCATCGCCGATGCTCTCCATCCTCCGCCACCTGCTCGCGGTCCTGCTGCTGCCGTTCACGGTGGTAGTGGTGATCCCGCGCTGGCTGCTTTCGGATTTCGAGCACGGCGCCTGGGGTGCCGGCGCGGTCGCCGACGGGCTGTCGCGCGTGGCGGGCGTGGTGGTGTTCGCGACGGGGTTCGCGCTGTTCGCGTGGTGCGTGTCGCTGTTCGCGCGGGTGGGGCGGGGGACGCTGGCGCCGTGGGATCCCACGCAGCGGCTGGTCGCGGTCGGCCCGTACCGCCACGTCCGCAACCCCATGATCAGCGGCGTGCTGCTGATGCTGGCGGGCGAGGCGCTGTTCTGGCGCTCCGGCGCGCTGGCGCTCTGGGCGGGCGCGTTCCTGCTGATCAACCACGCGTACTTCCTGCTCTCCGAAGAGCCGGGGATGGAGCGGCGCTTCGGCGAGAGCTACCGCGAGTACCGATCACACGTCCCGCGGTGGATCCCGCGGATCAGGGCGTGGACGGAGAACTCCAGACGCCTGCCCCAGGAACCGCGATGACGACACCGCCGAACCCTGCCTGGCCGAAGGGCGTGGGCGCCCCCGCCATCCGCGCCCTCACCGCCGCCGGCTACACCGAGCTCCGCCAGCTCGCCGGCGTCCCCGCCGCCGAGCTGAAGCGGCTCCACGGCATGGGCCCGAAAGCGCTGTCGCGGCTGCAGGAAGCGCTCGAGGCGCAGGGTTTGTCGCTGGGATAGAAGCGTTTTACCCGGGCGAGGATGCGCAGAACCGGTAACGCGAGACGGCCGGCGATCGATCGCGGATCGCCGGCCGTCTCGCTCGCGACAGGACGCTGTCCCTACGGATTGCGCGTACCCGGGATTTCCGCGCCGTTCTGGTACAGCGTCACGCCCGTGGCGCGGCCGTTCTCGACGGTGAAGACCAGGCGCACCTGGTCGTCGAAGCTGGGGATGAACACGTGGTCGCCCTGGTAGCGCAGCGGGAACCCCTCCTGGCCGGCCGCCTGCGCCACGAGCTTTCCATCCTGTGCGAACACCCGCACCTCCAGCGTCCGCTGGCCCATGCCGAGGGTGTACGTGCCCTCGTAGCGCGCCATCTCCTCCGCGGTCAGCGGCAGGTCGCGCACCTCCGCGCCGGCCGGCGCCGACGTGCGGTCGCCCAGCCGCCGGAGCGTGCGGTCCGCCCCGTTCATGTTCAGCACGGCCCCCGCCACACCGCCGGAGGCGTCCCTCGTGAACCGCATCCGCCAGGGCGCGCGCTTGAGGAAGAAGCCGGAGTCCGACTCCGCGTACATGCGGAACCGCACGTTCCCCGGCACGCGCAGCGTCATCGTGCCGCCGTCCTCCAGCCGGACGTACGCGGACTGCCCGGGCGCCAGCTCGTACTCGCCCGCGTACCGCGCGAGCACGTCGCGGGCGACGCTCACCTCCGGGATGTCCAGCGGCGGCCCGCGCTGCAGGAAGTCCTGGCCGATGTCGTCCTCGAAGCCGCCCGAGTTGGTCAGCATCACGAAGCCGACGCGGCGCTCCGGATCGAAGCCGATGTACGTGATGAAGCCGGCCGTGCCGCCGCCGTGCCCCAGGATGGTGCGGCCCTCGGGCGTCGCCATCCCCCACGCCAGCCCCACGGCCTGCCCGTCCGCGGTCGAGTGCTGCACCTGCTGGGTGACGCGCATCGCCCGCTCCACGCCCGTGTCCGGCGGACCGAGCTGCGCGCGAAGGTAGATGAGCATGTCCTCCACGTTCGAGCGCAGCCCGCCCGCGCCCGCCACGGCATCCGTCAGGTCCCAGTACGGGACCACGTCGCCATCGTCGTCGTGTCCCTTCGACATCCACTCGCCAATCGCTCCGTCGCGGGCGTAGCTCGTCATCCGCATCCCCAGCGGCTCCAGGATGCGCTGCCGGATGAGCGTCTGGATGTTCGTCCCCTTCGCCCGGCCCAGCGCGTGGCCCAGCAGCCCCATCCCCAGGTTGGAGTACTCGAACTCCGCCCCGATGTCGCGCGTGAGCTCGTGGGCGTTGAGGAACGCATGGAGCTGTTCG
>DASTNU010000342.1:0-3605 GCA_035720605.1 Longimicrobium sp.
CGGCCGGCCAGGTACGCACGAGAGGGCCCGCGGAGGATCGATCCTCCGCGGGCCCTCTCGTGCGTACCTGGCCGGCCGGATTAGCCGACGACGAACATCACGCCGCGCAGGCGCTTGGGATGGCCGTCCATCGGCGGCAGCACCCGCACCACGTCGCGCAGGCGCACCACGCGGCCGTCGGCGGTACGGGCGCGGTACTCGAACGCGTGGTCGCGGTCGCACGCCGTCTCCGACGCACAGTAGCTCACCGCCTCGTCCGCATCCGCCTCGTGCACCACCGTCTTCGCCCAGAAGCCGGTGTCGGTGATCCAGCTCTGCGCGGGATAGCCGAGCGCCAGCTCCGCGGACGGGCTCACGTACGAGAACGCGAAGGTGGTCGCGTCGCACTCCCACACGATCGCGTCGGGCGGCAGCAGCTCGTCGGCGCGCTGGTTCAGCGTCGCCATCGGATCGGCGTTGTCGCCGAACACGGCCTCGGCCTGGTCTTGCAGCGAAAGCAGCTCCGTCGTGCTCATTTCGAAAATCCTCTCGGATACGTTGGTCGGTTTTTGGAATTCCTGCCCTGCGGCCGGCACCCGCGCGGGAAGCGGGCCCGGACCCCGCAACCGGGTGGATGGAGTGTTCCGTGGCCTGCGTTACAATCATGCAAATGATTGCTGGAAAGCAGTTGGCAGATACTGCACCGCCAGGCCAATCCGGCCGATGGAGCCGTGACAACGCCTGGCACGCCCCCGAAAAACGGGGCGGAGATGGTACACGGATGCGGCGCCTTCTCCACACATCTGCCCGGCCACACGCAAGGAATCTAAATGTTCCCGGCCGATTCGCCAGCCGCGCGCGGCATCCCCGGGGTCGAAGGCGCGCATCATCCGCGTTGCGCCGGTGGCGGTTCGGGAGTATCGATAGGACCATCCTGCCGTGCTCCCTTCCCTCGCCGGCGCTGAAACCGCGCCCTGCCGGAGCCCGTAATCGCCATTGCCCGCAACGGCTTTCGTCGCGGCGGGCGGTTACCATACCACCCCGATCCCCCCAATGCGCAAACTGAGTACAGGCGTCGTGGCCGGAGGTGTCCTGGCCGTCGTGCTGCTGCTGATGATGATGCTGTCCGGCAGCTTTACCCGCGTGGACAGCACGGAGCACTGCGTGCTCACCCGCTACGGCACGGTCATCGACCGCAAGATGTCGACGGGGCTGAACTTCACGCCCCTGGCGGAGCCCACCTGCTTTCGCATGACGCAGCGCAACTTTCCTGACAACGCCGCGGGCAAGGAGGAGATCCAGGCCACCACCGCCGACCCGGTGACGGTGGAGGGCGACGTGGCGGTGACCTGGAGCTACAACCCGGGTACCATCCACCAGGTGTTCCTGGACAAGCGCACGCCCGAGGCGGCGGAGACGGAGGTGCTGAACGCGGTGCGCGAAGGCTACCGCAACGCACTGAACGCGTGGACGGTGAACCGTATCTTCTCCGCCGAGCGTGCGCGCCTTGCCGACGACATCCGGCGCCACATCCAGGCGAAGCTGGGCAACCGCGCCACAATCCACCAGGTGTTCGTGCGAGACATCCGCATCCCCCCGCAGATCGAGGAGGCGCGGATCGAGGCGGCGCGGCAGGCGCAGGTGCTGGACCGCGCGCAGAAGCAGTTCACCATCGACAGCGTGAACGCCCGCGCGCAGATCCTCAAGGCCGAGGCCGACGCCCGTGCCAAGGAGCTGGAGGCCCGCTCCTACGCCGCCAACCCCGCGCTGCTGCAGCTGGAGGCCGCCAAGGCGATGAGCCAGGGGCTGTCACAGGCGTGCCGCGGCGTGACCACGTGCGTGATTGGCGGGAGCGTGATGGACACCTGGCAGCGGCCCACGCCGTGAGCGGGCTGATCGTCTTTCTGCTGGTGCTGCTGGTGGCGGGCGGCGCCATTGCCTCGCAGGTGTCGGCGTTCAACCAGATCGCCGCGCTCAAGCGCCAGCTGGATGCGCTGGAGCGCGAGCGGGCGCAGGACCGCGAGCTGCTGGAGGCGGTGCTGCTGGAAGACCCCGGCAAGGTGCGCCGCCTGACGGGCCGGCCGCCGACGGAGTCCTGAGCCGCCAGCCGGTTATCGTGAGATCCGCAGCAACGAAGCCCCGTCCAGCGTCGCCGGACGGGGCTTCATACAAATTCCTGAAAAAGAATGCCTCACGCAGAGTCAGCAGAGGAAGCAGAGTCGTCCCTTGCACAGACCAGAACTCTGCTCACTCTGCTGACTCTGCGTGAGGTTCTTTCTTTTCTCGGATCTGGTATCACGGATGCCAGGTCAGCCCCACCTGTCCGCGATGTTGCATCAGCGCGATCCCGCGGGAGAACGCCTGGTCCTCGCCGCCGACGGTGCGCTCGGTGAACGAGCCGGCGGTCGCCTGGTAGCCGACGTCGACGGCCAGCTTGCGCCACGCGAAGAACTGCACGCCGCCCCCGATCGTCAGCCCGTCTCCCCAGGTCTCCGTCTCCGTGCCCTCCTCCCCGTCCCCCGTCTCCTCCGTCGTCAGCACGCCGGTGACCGCGGCCAGCAGGTACGGGCGCAGCCTCCGCCAGTCGTTGCTGAAGCTCACGCGCACACCCAGGTCGTACGTCGCCGCGTCGTACTCGGCGTCGATCGAGGGCGCGCGGTCGGCGTCGAACTCCATCACCACGGCGTCGACGGCGGCGTAGAGCGCAAGGCGGTCGTTGAAGCCGAAGCCCAGCTTGAAGCCCATTCCGCCGCCCGTCTCGGTGATGGCTTCCGCGCCCGTTCCGCCGAGCGAGCTGCCCGTCACGTGGACCCCCACCATCAACCCGGTGTTGTCGGACTGCTGCGCGGGCAGGCTGCCGCTCCACAGCGCGACACCGGCCAGCGCGGCCAGGACGAGCCTCGGCTTGATCGTCATCTCTCGGTTGGCGTGCGTGAATCGCGTGGATGGGGTCACAGGCGCAGCCGCAGACCTACGTCCGCGCGCAGGTGCCGCACGCGCAGCAGCTCCGCGTCCGCGTTGCCGCTGCCCTGCCGGTACTGCGTCCAGATCACCCCGGGGGTGAGGGCGACGCGGCGCCCGATCGGGAAGGAGAGCCCCGCGCCGGCCTCCCACCCGCGCTTCGCATCCTCGCCCAGCGTCTCCGCCTCCAGCCCGTGGGCCACGAGGCCGGCGCGGATCCACGGGTCGATGGGGATGAACGGCGCCGGCAGGGCGATGCGCACGCCGGCCGCGAACCCCTGGTCGGTCGCGCTGCCTCCCGCATCGCTCCAGTCGAGCCGCGTCCACTCGTACGCCGCGTAGAGGCCGACGAGCGGCAGCGCCTGCCATCCCAGCGACACCTCTCCCCCGATGCCGCCGTCGGCCCCGTCGAACTCGTCGGACGGGATGGAGATGCCGCCGCGCGCCTCCACGGAGAACGCAGTCATCTGCGCGTCGGCCGCATCCGCGCGGGCGGCGGCGCAGGCGAGCGCCAGCGGGGCGGCGCGGAGCAGGCGGTGGACCAGGGGCATTCGACACGCCGGCGAGGGGATGATCGAAGGAGAGCCGAAAGATTCGGGCGGGCGGCGGCCGCCGTCAATGCTGCAGAACGATCCAGCCGCGCCGGTCGCGACGGCCGGTGCTGC
>DASTNU010000343.1:0-6939 GCA_035720605.1 Longimicrobium sp.
ACCGCACGTAGGGGGACGATCGCATCGGCGCTGGCGTGGACGGCGTCTTTCCGCCGCCAGGACCCGCGGCCCGGACGCGCTCACGAGCGCTGGGCGATGCATCGATTCCCGCCAACTTACGCCAAAGGCATCGGGCCCGTCAATTGTTTCGTGATGGGTGCCGTCATGCGGGCATTCAGCCGGCCAGCGCGGAGCCGCCCGGCTCGGTGAAGTAGACGTCAGTGCGTGAGTGGGTTGGTGCGGAAGGCACGCTGCAGCCGCGGAATCAGGAACCGCTTCGTTCTCACGCGGAGTCAGCCGAGTCGAAGTCCTTCCTCTCTCGACCCGGCTGGCTCCGTGTGAGGCCGATCCGTCTCGCTGGGCGAGGGAGGCTACCGGTTGGCCGCCAGCGCGGCGGACGGGGTGAAGCGGGCGCGCTGCACCTCCCGGATGCGGCCGTCCATCACCGCACCCTCCACGATCTCATAGCCCAGCAGCGCCAGGATGCGCCCGCGCAGAAAGAGCGGGCGGGCGTTGCCGTACCAGTCCACGCACGAGACGATGCAGCCGTCGTCCGTCTCGTCTTCGGGGTCCGCGGCCAGCTCGCCCAGGGCGCGGAACTGCTCGTCCTCGTTCTGCAGGAAGAGCACGGAGGCGGACTCGTGGAACAGGTGCTCGTACCCGGGCGCGCCGGGGCGGCGGACGGGGAGACCCATCACGCCCTCCTGCGGCCCGTCCGCGCGGTAGAAGAAGCCGTGGCTGCGCAGCTCGCCCTGCTGTGCGCCGCGCTGCACGTACCGCTGGGCCGCCCGCGGCTGGCGGCCCAGGCGAATGCCCGTGAAGTGCAGGTCCGCCGAATCCGCCCCCACCACCACCGCGTCGCCGCCCATCACCTCGATGCGGTCCACCGGGTGCGCCAGCGGCACCTCCGCCAGGCGCCCGTCGGTCCAGCGCACCGCGTGGAGGGTCGCGGGCCCGGACGACGGCTCCCACCAGCCGCCGCCGGTGCCGTACAGCAGGTACGAGCCCACGAAGCGGTTGTGGAACGCCTCCTCGTCCGCATTCGCGGGCGTGGGGAGGGTACGGTAGTCGCGCGGCGCGGCCGTCGCCCGCCCGGCGCCGAACCGGCGGATGGGCACCCGCAGCAGGCGCACGTCGCCCCCGGCGCGTTCCGCGCGCCACATCCCGTCGCCGTGCGCGTCGGAGCGGACCAGGACGTTCAGGTGGCCGTCCTCGCTCTCCAGGAAGGAGAACTGGTCCACCGGGCTCCCCTCCACCTGCAGCGCCGCTGACGCTCCTCCGTCCAGCGGGATGCGGTAGACGACGGAGGGCGCGGACTCCTCCAGCGGCCTCCAGTCGCTGGTCCACACGTACACGGCCGCGCGTGAGACGTAGAAGACGCGCCCCTCCGGCCCCAGCACCGCCGTGGCCTCGCATTCGAAGCGGCCGCGGCCCAGCTCGCAGGTGGTCACGGTGTGCAGCGTGGGGCCGTCGTTCCAGTGCAGGCGACGGCCCGGGCGGTAGACGCGCCCGGGACGCAGGATGCGGCGGAACTCGCCGTCCTCCGCGCCGGGGCGCCAGCGCCGCACCGCCGGCATCCACTCGCCCGGCTCGCCGGCGTACGCGGGGACGGGCGCGTACATCACCAGCCGCGTGCCGATGAGGCGGCTGGCGTAGTTGCGCGAGGAATAGTAGTCGTCGGAGCGCAGATGATGCGTCTCGCGGTAGTGCAGCCGCCCCGCCCGGTCGATGCGGAAGAGGCTGATCTCCGTTCCGCCGCGCTCGTAGCTGTAGCCGATCACGACGACCAGGTTGCCGCTCACCAGCATCTCGTCGTACCAGGCGTCGGGATCTTCCTCGTCCGGGGCGAACGCGTCGATCATGGAGACGGGGCGCAGGCTGCCGCCGCCCACGTCCACGGTGAACAGCCGGCCGCGGCGCAGGATGACCAGGAAGTCGCCGTGCAGCTTGACGATGGCACCCTCGTCCACGCCGTCGTGCTGGTTGTTGGTGACCGATCCCGCGCCCGCCGAGCCGGCGACCACCACGTCCTCCAGGAGCAGGATCTCGGCGCTCACGTGGAAGTCCTGGGTGAGGCGGACGCCCGGCGACAGGGTGATGCTGCGCGTGGCGGGCGCCAGCCCCGTGCGCGACACGGTGAGGTTCACGGCCTGGCCCGCATGGATGCGCGCGGCGGGGACCATCAGCCGGTAGGTGCCGTCCGCCGCGGTGGTGGTGCCGGCGTTCAGCGATTCGATGCGCACGAGCACCGCCGCCTCCGGGCAGCCGTTCGCGTTCGTGACGCGCCCGCTGACCACCGCCGGCCATTCGCTGGACGGGCCCTCCCACGCCAGCTCCGGCCGTATGGCGGGTGATACGGCCGTGCAGGTTTGCGGGGCAGGAGGCTGCGGCGCGGCCGGCGCGGGTGGCGCAAGCGACGCCAGGTAGCGGGACAGCTCCCGTTCGGAGCCGAACGCCGGGAGCGATGCGTGGGGCGCGTGCTGGGCGCGGACCCCGGTGGCACAGGAAGCCAGCACGACGGCGACGGCGCAGACGATGCGAGTATTCATGGGCGCTCCCGGCAAAAGTGTCGAATCGACCCTCTCGCCGAGAACGCGCCGGGGCTCCGCGCTCGCACAGCTGCCCTGTCCGGCTGACAGAATCCGGGCACGGCGGACGGATTCTCCCACGCAGAGCCGAACGGCTATCGAGCAGGAATGTACAGAACACGCGAAGGCGCAGAGAGCCGATCTCTCCGCGCCTCCATTCTCTCTGCCTGAGCCGTTCCGATCAGAGCGCCCTCCAGGACGCCCCCGGTGGCGGAAGGACGCAAAGCGGCCCGCAATCGCGGGCCGTCCCTATTCCCTATTCCCTATTCCCTGGAGACCGCAGCCGTCCCCAGCTCCGCCAGCAGCCGCCCCGCGTCGTCCGCGGGGAGAGGATGGGAAAAGAGGAATCCCTGCGCCACGCGGCATCCCATCCCGTGCAGCGCCCGGGCGTCCTCCTCCGTCTCCACCCCCTCCGCCACCGTCTCCAGCGCCAGGCTGCCGGAGAGCGAGATCACCGTTTGCACCACGGCGCGCAGGGCGGCGTCGGCGTGCAGGTTGTGGACGAACGAGCGGTCGATCTTCAGCGTGTCCACCGGCAGCTGGTGCAGGTACGCCAGCGACGAGTATCCCGTGCCGAAGTCGTCCACCGCCACGCGGATCCCCGAGCTGCGCAGCGCCTGCAGCACCAGCCCCACCGCCGCCGGCTCGTCCATGATCACGCTTTCCGTGATCTCCAGCCGCAGCCGGTCGGCGGGAAAGCCGGTGTCGGCCAGGATGTCGTGGATCTCCTGCACCAGCTGGGGATGCAGGAACTGCCGGCTGGACAGGTTCACGCTCAGCCAGAGCGGCTCCATGGCGGGGTATGCCCTGCGCCACGCCTGCATCTGCCGGCACCCCTCGCGCAGCGCCCACCGGCCGATGGTCATGATCATCCCCGTCTGCTCCGCCAGCGGGATGAAGTCGTCGGGCGAGCGCAGGCCGTGCTGGGGGTGCTCCCAGCGCAGCAGCGCCTCGAAGCCCACCACCTGGCGGCTCTCCATCACCACCACCGGCTGGAAGTGCAGGCGAAAGTGCTCCTGCACCAGCGCTTCGCGCAGCTGCCCCTCCAGCTCCAGCTGCTGCAGCGAGCGCGCGTGCAGCTCCGCGTCCGCGACCTCGAAGCGCGCCCGGCCGCGCGCCTTGGCGCGGTGCATGGCCGCCTCGGCGTCGCGCAGCACGTCTTCCGGCCGCCCGTAGCCGATGGCGCTGGGGGCGATCCCCAGGCTGGCGGTCACCAGCAGCTCCTGGCCGCCGGCCTGGAACGCGTGCGCCAGCTCGTGCTGGATGCGGTGCGCGATGGCGGACGGGTTGGCGGCGTCGTGCATCAGCAGCGCGAACTCGTCCGCGCCCAGGCGGGCCACGCTGTCGCCGTGGCGGGTGCACCCCTCCAGCCGCCGCGCCATCGCCACCAGCACCTCGTCCGCCGCCGCGTGGCCAATGCGGTCGTTCACCACCTTGAAGCGGTCCAGGTCCAGGAAGAACACGGTGTACCCGCGGTCCGGCCGCCGCCGCGCCTGGGCGATGGCGCGCTCCAGCCGGTCCAGGAAGAGGGCGCGGTTGGGAAGCCCGGTGAGCCCGTCGTGCAGGGCGTCGTGCACCAGCTGCTCCTCGTACCGCTTGCGCTGCGAGACGTCCGTCTGCGATCCCGCCATCCGCACGATGCCGCCCGGCTCGTCCACCACGCGCACCCCGCGGACCAGCACCCAGGCCCAGCTGCCGTCGCTGCGCGCGATGCGGTGCTCGGACTCGAACAGGCTCCCCGAGGGCTCGCCGGGGCGAAAGAGCTCCGCCTGCACGCGCATGCGGTCGTCGGGGTGGATGCGCGACAGCCACTCGTCGGGGTCGGAGCCGATCTCGTGGTCCGCGCACCCCACGATCTCCTTCCAGCGCGGCGACAGGTACAGCGTTCCCGCCGCCACGTCCCAGTCCCACAGCCCGTCGTGCGCGCCCAGCGCCGCCAGCGCGTAGCGCCGCTCGCTGGCGGCGATCTCCCGTTCCGCGCGCAGGCGGTTGCGGACGACGACGAAGAAGAGGACCAGGATGACGACCAGGTAGCTGCCGAAGAGCAGCGGGCTGAGCCGGGGTGCCGGGATGCTGGCGGCCACGGCGGCCAGGCTGCCCAGCGTCGCGGCGCCGTAGATGGCCAGGGCGCGGGTGCTGCGAAAGAGCGCGCTGATGATGGACGAGACCACCACCAGCCCCAGCGCGTACTCCGCCGCGAAGCCGTTCATCCCCAGCAGCACCACCACCCACCCGGTCACGATGCCGAAGAGGGCGTACATCGCCCACAGCAGGGAGGGCGCGCGCGTGCGGAAGGAGAGCCCCGCCACCACCAGGCAGGCGCCGGCGACCACGAAGCGGTACAGCCAGGGGTCGTTCGCCTCCGGCAGCACGCCGCGGTACACCAGGCCGAACCCCAGCACGGCCACCGCGGCGAGCGCGGAGACCAGCCGGTAGGTCAGGATCTCCTTCTCCGGGATGGCGCCCGTGTCGGAGCGGCCCCGTCCGGAGGGTTGATGGAATGCCATGCGGCGGGTGTGAAGGTGCGGCGGGCCCGGCCTGCGCAGGGTGCAGCGCAGCGGGGAAGGGGAGATGGTGTGCGAAGTAGAGCAAACGGTACGGCCCGATGGTGCGCCAGGCAAGGAAAACCCGGCCCGAAACACGGATGAGGCGCGTCTGCGCGCCACCTTCACGCCATGGCGAGGGGAAGCGTCGGAAAACGCGCCGGAATTCCGCATTTCCGGACCCGGAGATCGAAATCCGGACAGGTGGCGAACTGGTTGCAGAGACCGGGACGATCCCGCATCTGATGCGAATCCGCCGCTGAAGAATGGTGAAGTGCCGGATCCGCAAAAAGTATCTCACGCAGAGTCAGCGGAGTCAGCAGAGGTTGGAATCTCGACTCTGCCGACTCCACTGACTCTGCGTGAGACCATTCATCTTTCAGAATTCCGGCGAGGCACCCGAGCGGCGGTCCATCCGGCCAGTCGCCCTGCCTGGCGGGTGGATTCCTCGATCGGCGCCCCGGACTCCATGAGACGGGACGGTATTGCGCGGGACCTTCCCCGGCATGACAATGCGCCGTGTACTTCCCACGCGACGCGACCCTCACCCGGCGGAGCCTGGATGCAGACGATGCGGGCCGCGCGCTTCGACAGCGCCACGCGGCAGCTGACGGTGGAGGACGTGCCGGTGCCGCGGCCGGGGCCGGAAGAGGTGCTGGTGCGGGTGCGGGCGTGCGGCATCTGCCTGAGCGACGTGCACCTGCTGGACGGCTCGCTGCGCGCCTCGCTGCCGCAGGTGACGCCCGGCCACGAGGCCGCCGGCGTCATCGAGCGCGTGGGCGAACGGGTGCCCCGCTGGCAGCCCGGGCAGCACGTGGTGATGTCCGGCGGCAAGGCGTGCGGCGCGTGCCCGGCCTGCGCCGTGGGCCGCGGCGAGGCGGAGTGCCTGGACTTCAAGATCATGGGCTTCGACTTCGACGGCGCCTGGGCGGAGTACATCGTGGTGCCGTACACCAGCCTGACGCGCATCCCCGAGAACATGCCCTTTCCCCAGGCGGCGATCCTGGCCGACGCCGTCTCCACGCCGTACGCCGGGCTCATCGACCGCGGCCAGCTGCGGCCGGGCGAGTCGGTGGGGCTGTGGGGGATTGGCGGGCTGGGGGTGCACGCGGTGCAGATCGCGCGGATGGCGGGCGCCGCGCTCATCGTCGCCGTCGATCCGCTGCCGGAGGCCCGGGCGCGGGCGCTGGAGCGCGGCGCGGACTACGCCTTCGATCCCGGGACCGACGACGTGGTGGCGCGGGTGCGCGAGGTGACGGCGGGGCGGCGGCTGGACCTGGCGGTGGACCTGGTGGGCGCGAACGCGGTGCTGGCGCAGGCGGCGGAATGCATCGGGCGCCACGGCCGCGTGGTGATGATCGGCCTGTCGCCGGAGCCCATCCGCCTGGGCGCGGGGGTGAACTTCGGCGTGCGCTCGCAGTCGCTGCTGGGGCACCTGGGATACCACAAGCGCCACCTGGACCAGCTGGTGGAGCTGGTGGCGCGTGGCCGGCTGGACGTCTCCGCCTCCATCAGCGGCCTGCTGCCGCTGGACGAGGTCGCCCTCGGCGTGGAGCGCCTGGCGCGGAAGGAGGGGAATCCGATCCGGCTGGTGGTGACGCCGTGAGTGTGACAAGGTGACAAGGTGTAGGGGATGCGCCGCCCCCGAGCCGGAGCGGGTAAACCCGCCGCTCGGACAGCCATAAGCCCCGTCTCTGCGCCGCTGACGCGTCACCGAACGGGGCTTCACCTGCGACGGGACGGATGCGGGCCTGTACAGCAGAGCGAGCCGGCACAAGCAGTTGAAGCCCCACCTGGCGAGCCCAGGC
>DASTNU010000344.1:0-5361 GCA_035720605.1 Longimicrobium sp.
GCGGGCGACGCCGCGCTGCGCGAGGTGGCGGCCGTCTTCGCCGCCACCTCTCGCCGCACGGACCTGGTGGCGCGCTACGGCGGCGAGGAGTTCCTCTTCCTCCTTCCCGACACCCCGCCCGAAGGCGCCCGCGTGCACGCCGAGGGGCTGCGCGCGCGGGTGGAGCGCACCCCCGTGCGCCTGGGCCAGGGCGCCGGCCAGGGCGTGCGGATGACGCTGAGCATCGGCGTGTGCGCGGTGGGGAGCGTGGAGCTGCTGGCGGACCCGGACGAGCTGGTGCGCCGCGCGGACGAGGCGCTGTACCGGGCCAAGCGCGGCGGCCGCAACCGCGTCGAAGAGGCGGCGCCGATTCCCGCGGACGGGGCGCCCGCGGAGGCCGCGGCGGAGTGAGCGGGCGGCGCTTGCGGCGCCGCTCCGGATGAGGCACTTTCGCAGCGTACCCGTTCTTCCCCGCCTGCCGCCGAATGCGCCTTCCGCTCTTTCCCATTCCCGCGGTGCTGTTTCCCGGCGCGCCGATGCCGCTGCACATCTTCGAGCCGCGGTACCGGCAGATGGTGGCGCACTGCGTGGAGGGGAACGAGCAGTTCGGCCTGGTCTACCACGACCCCGACCGGCACGGCCCGTTCAGCACCGAGAACGGCGGGGTGGGGTGCGTGGCGCGCATCCTCAAGTACCAGCCGCTGCCGGACGGCCGCTCGCTGATCCTGTGCCGCGGGCTGGAGCGGTTCCGGATCGAGGACGGCATCGAGAGCGGCGCGGCGTACTGGGAGGCGCTGGCGTTGCCGTACGAGGACGAGAAGGAGGACCGCCGCGGCCTGGTGCCGCGCCGGCGCCGCTCCATCGACCTCTTCTACCGGGTGCTGGACGAGGTGGTGCGCTACAAGCAGCCCTTTCCCGAGATCGACCCGTACGCGGAGACGGGGTTCCAGATCGCGCAGGCCATCCGCATCGACCCCGGGTGGCAGCAGGAGCTGCTGGAGACGCGCCGCGAGCGCGAGCGCCTGGGGCTGCTGGACGACCTGCTGCGCGCCGTGCTGGAATCCGGCGGCGCGGGCGAGCTTCCGGAAAGCCCGTTCGGAACCTGACGCCTCGCGCGTTGTACCGGGAGGGCGCAACTCCGCACTCCGTCCCACCTTCCGCGTTACCCCCGCCCCCAGCGATGAGATCTGTCCGCCGCACCCTGCCGCTGCTGCTGGTGCCCCTGGGCGCCTGCTCGGACCTGCTGGACGTCGCCGAGCGCGTCCCCACCTCGGTGCAGATCGCCGACTCGGTGCTCACGGTGACGCGCGGCGCCCGCACGCAGATCGCCGTGACGGTGCTGGACCAGCACGGCCGGCCCTTCGACCGGCTTCCGGCGTGGGCCGCGCCCGCCTGGACCACCGGGGACCCCGCCACCGTGGGCGTGGAGGGACAGGAGCTGGTGGCCGCCGCCACCGGCGAGACCTGGGCCGAGGTGAGCGTGGGCGGGCTCACGGCGCGGGCCGTGGTGCGGGTGAACCCGGCGCAGCTGCGGATGACGGTCCACGCGCTGGAGGTGACGCAGTCCATCCAGCCGGTGGCCAGCGGCTGGACGCCGATCCTGGTGCAGGGGCGCGAGGCGATCGCACGCGTGTACCTGATGGGCGACCAGCGCAGCTTCTTCGAGCCCGAGGTGCGGGTGAAGGTGTACCACGGCGCCACGCTGGTACGCACCCTCACGGACCAGGCGCTGGCGGTGCCCACGGAGTTCAGCCCCGTCTCCTACGCCACGTCGTGGAACGTGCGCATTCCCGGCGAGCTGGTGGTGCCGGGGATGGCGCTGCTGGTGGAGGCGGACCCCGCGGGCGTGGTGCCGCTGGCCGCGGGAAGCCAGACGCGCCATCCCGCCTCCGGCGTTCCCCTGCCGATGGACGTGCGCGCGGTGCCGCCCCTGTACCTGCGCCTGGTCCCCGTCCGCCAGTCGGGGTCGGGGACCGCGGGCACCATCGGCAGCCGCGCCGCCTTCGTGGACCCGCTGGTGCGCATGTTCCCCGTGCACGAGGTGGACGTGGACCAGCGCGCCGTCTACACCACCTCCGCCAGCACCGACGACGGCGCGGGGTGGAGCACCATCCTGCGCGAGATCGCGGCGCTGCGGCTGGCGGACGGGAGCGAGCGCTACTACTACGGCGTGGTGAGCCGCACCACCACGGGGATCACGGGGATCGGCTACCTGGGCTACCCGTCGGCGCTGGGGTGGGACCAGCAGCCGGGGGCGGCGCAGACGCTGGCCCACGAGCTGGGGCACAACTTCGGGCGGTACCACGCGCCGTGCGGCATGCCGGCCGGGGTGGACCCCGCCTTTCCCACGGTCAACGCCTGGCTGGACTGGCACGGGCTGGACGTGCGGACGGAGTCGGTGCGGGAGCCGGCCACCTACCGCGACCTGATGTCGTACTGCGACCCGGAGTGGATTACCTGGTACACGTACCGGGCGATCATGGAGTACCGCGACACGTACGACTGGGGGCTGGCGCCGCAGTCCCGCGCGGCGGAGCCGGTGCTGCTGGTGTGGGGCACCATCCGCGGCGACGGAGAGGTGGAGCTGGAGCCCGCCTTTCAGATCATGGCGGCGCCGCGCCTGCCGGACGCGCCCGGCGCGTACCGCATCGAGGCGCAGGACGCGGCGGGCGCCACCCTGTACGCCTTCTCCTTCGACGCGCCGCAGGTGGTGGACGGGCCGCGGGGCGAGCGGCACTTCGCCTTCACGGTGCCGCAGCGCGTGCTGCGGATGGACCGGCTGGCGCAGGTGCGGCTCTTCGCCGGGGCCAGGCAGGCGCGGCTGCGGACCGGCGTGGCGCCCGCGGGCGGGTTCCAGCCGGTGCCGCCGCGCTTCTCCGTGTCGCGCGCGGGGGGAGACGGCGTGGCGCTCTCGTGGTCCGAGGAGGCGCACCCGGTGGTGATGGTGCGCGACCCGCGCACGGGGCAGGTGCTCAGCTTTGCCCGCGGCGGCGCCGCGCAGGTGCAGACGGACGCCCCCGAGCTGGAGCTGCTCTTTTCCGACGGCGTGCGGACCACGCCGCGGCGGGTGCAGATCCGCTGATCGTGCCCCGGGCTTTCGGGGCAGGCCGAGCCCGCCCCGCGCCCGGCGGTTGAAAACCGCTGCTGCAACGTCACGAAGTCCGCCTGCGCGGACTGGGCGATGCCGCCCCCGCGCACGAGAGTGGCATTCCGGTGTCCGCGATAGGCGGGCGGGGGGTCGTCGTCGGGGCAGCTTCGGTCACTGGATACACCCGAGTGGATGATCATCGGATGAGACAGGTTCTTTCCGCGCTGGCGGTGGCGCTGGCGGTGGCGGCCCCGCCGGCGGCGGCGCAGCGGGGGATCGCGGTGGAGGTGCGCGGCGGCGCGGGCGTGGGCAACTACGCCGAGGCGGGCGCGGAGTTCGAGCTCGCGCCGCAGCCTTCCTTCGGCGCGGCGGTGTCGTACGCGGTGCGGCCGTCGGTGGAGGTGTACGCGGGCTACAGCCGCACGGAGTTCGGCTGCGAGAACGGGTTCTGTGCGGGGCGGGGGATGACCTTCACCAGCTCCGGCGTGGACGCGGGCGTGCGCCTGAGCCTTCCCGTCGCCGCGTCTCCCTGGCTGCGGCTGGGCGTGGTGAGCCACACCCTGGACTTCGCGTCGGAGAGCGGCGAGCCCCGCTCGGGCGAGTCGTCCAGCGGCGTGGGATTCGAGGCCGGCGCCGGGGTGGAGGTGCGCCTCGGCAGCCGCCTCTCCGTCACCCCCGGGCTGCGCTACGTGCGCTACGGCGAAGAAACCGTGGCCATGCTGGTCGGCGACGTGGGGATGAGGATCCGCTTCTGATGGACGCGCGCGCCCTGACCCGCCGCGGCTTCCTGGCCCGGTCCGCCGCCGCCGGCGCCGCGGCGCTGCTGCTGCCGTCTCCCGCTCACCCCTTCACCCCTTCACCCTTTCACCCCTTCACGCCCGACCCGGACGACCGCGAGCGGCTGGCGTCGTGGCTGCGCACGCTGCGGGACGAGGGGCTGGCGGACCCCGCGGTGCCTCTGGGGCGCGCGGTGGCGCGGGTGGGCGAGCTGACGCTGGGCGCCCCGTACGCGGCGTACACGCTGGAGCAGTACCTGGTGGACGGCGGGTCGCCGGAAGAGGAGCCGCTGACGCTGCACCTGTCGAAGTTCGACTGCGTGTCGCTGGTGGAGTCCGCCCTCGCCGTGGCGCGCGCGGCGGCGGCGCGGGACGGGGGGTGGGACCGCTTCGCGGTGGAGATGGAGCGGATGCGCTACCGCGGCGGCGTGCGCGACGGGTACGCATCGCGCCTCCACTACTTCAGCGAGTGGATCCGCGATGGCGAGCGGCGCGGGCTGCTGGCGGACCTGGGTCCCTCGCTGGGGGCGGAGCGGGACGAGCGCCCCCTGCGCTTCATGTCCGAGCACCGCGACGCCTATCCCGCGCTGCGCGACGACGCCACCTTCGCCGCCATCGTGGAGCGGGAGCGCGCGCTCGACTGCTGCCCGCGCAACCTGGTCCCGAAGGCGCGGGTGGCGGAGATCACGCCGCGACTGGAGACCGGCGACATTCTCGCCTTCGGGACGGCGATCGCGGGGCTGGACGTGACCCACACCGGGCTGGCGTACCGCGACCGCGCGGGGGTGATGCGGGTGCTGCACGCGCCGCTCTCCGGCGGCGTGGTGCAGGTGAGCCCCGGCACCGTGGCGGAGTACGTGGACGCGCTCCGCGGCTGCACCGGCATCCTGGCCGCCCGCCCCCATCGCGCCTGATCATCCCCGCAGCCCCACAGCAACAGACAGCACTCACGCAGAGCAACAGAGGGGCGGAGCAGCAGAGGACCCGGTCGGTGTCCCTCCGCTGCTCTGCCTCTCTGCTTCTCTGCGTGAGTGCTTTTCTGGGTTCCAGCACGACGCGTCGGGAAAGGATTCCTGCGCGGGAAATATACGGAAATCCGGAAACACAAGTCCTTGCGTCCCATCCGCGCGAATGCTATTGAAACAGCAGGGCAAAAGACACATCACAAACGCGCTGCACCGACCCGATCTTTTTCCATCCGGCGGTTCCAGGCCACACCCCGGCATTTCAACGAAGCGCCGGGGCCGGCGCGTGCATTTCACCCTCTCCCGGAGGACCCCCTGATGCGCCCAACCCGTCTGCGCCGGTGGCTCGGCGCGACCCTTCTCCTGCTGTGCGGGGCGCTGCCGTCGCGCGCCGCGGCGCAGGAGCCGTACACCATCACCGGCACCGTGCTGGACGCCGACTCGCGCGCCCCGCTGGCCAACGCCACGGTGCAGCTGCGCACCGGCGCCGAGGGAACGGCCCAGCGCACGGTGACCGACGAGGCGGGCCGCTACACCCTGCGCGCCCGCGTGG
>DASTNU010000345.1:0-2037 GCA_035720605.1 Longimicrobium sp.
CACGCAGTAGTCGCAGTCCGCCGTCACCCGGTAGCCGATGGCCACGGCGCCCTGCCCGCCCGCCGTGTTGGTGAAGCCCATGGCGATGCAGCCGAAGCCGGTGCAGTTGTTGGAGGCGCCGGTGGAGAAGCCCGCCGTGCCGCTGACCGTGTTGCTGCCGCCGAAGGCCGCCGCGTCCACCCCGGTGACCTCCACCTGGTCGCCGAAGGCGAAGGTGGCGAAGGCGGTGGCCCGGGTCTGGTTGCCGCCGGCCCAGGAGTAGAAGCCCACGTTGGCGTCGTCCCAGTAGTTGCCGGCGCCGCCGTCGTCGGTGCCGCCGGCGCGGAAGGCGGCCTTGAACGGGTACCACATCATCCGGTACCCCGCGCCGCTGGCGGGGATGATGCCGATGCCCAGCTCGCCGATGGCCACCACGCCGCCCGCGCTGTCCACGCGGAAGCGGTCGCCGGGGGGCGAGCCGGAGCGCAGCTGCAGCAGGATGTCGGACTGCGCGGCGGCGGGTGCGTTCAGGATGCAGAGCCCCGCGGTAGCCAGGGCGAAGAGCGCGCGCTTCATCATCGTCGGTTCTCCTTGCAGTTCGGTGGGAGGGGCCGGCCCTTGCCGGCCCTCCGGTTCGCGAGCCCTGCCGCGGCTACGGGTTGTTCACTCGTACCCGGAAGCTTTGGTTGCGTAGTCGTCCGCCCTGGATGCGCAGCCGGTTGTTCAGGAGCACGTTGCCATCGAGGCTGTATCGTCCCGTCACCAGCACGCGGGGGAAGGTTCCCGCCACGGTGTGGCTGGTCGGTCCGGCCAGCACCATCTGCCCCACCGTCCCGGTGATCATCCCGCCGGTGGCGGTGTGCACGTCGCCGGTGGCGGTCAGGTTGAAGGCGCCGAGGGCGATGAGCGCCGGGGCCACGTCCACCTCGATCCCCCCGACGCTGTCGTTGTCCGCCAGCACGGGGAAGAGCGCGCCGCCCGCCGGGGCCGCGGGAATGACCACGGTGTCCGTGGGCTCGGGGAGGATGCTGTCGGGAATCCAGTTGAAGGAGGTGTGCCAGTCGGTGGTGCCGGCGAGGGCCGTCCAGGTGCGCCGGATGGGCCTGACGGTCATGTCCACCTTGCCGTGCCGGGTGGCGCCTCCCACCTCCGTGGCCACGATGAAGGTGGAGCCGGCGCGCTGGCCGTGCACCAGCCCGGTGCCGTTCACCTCGGCGCGGGTGCTGTCCACCGCGTTCCAGGTAAAGGAGGGCTGCACGGGGTCCAGCTCGCCCACCGCGTTGTACGCGCGGGCGGTGAGCTGTCGCTCGTCGCCGGAGCGCACGTTGAAGTTGCCGGTGATCAGCACGTACCCGTCGGGCCAGGGGACGGCCGCCGAGATCAGCACGGCGAAGTAGAACGCCTCCACCCCGGCCGAGACGTTGAACGTCCAGGTCTTGGGCGCGCTGACCTCGAACTGCTCCAGCACGGTGTTGTACTGGTAGTAGTCCTGGTTGGCCGCGGTAATGAAGTCCTGCCCGTCGGCCGTCACCGTCACCGTGCCGCTTCCCGCCGTCACCGCGGGGGGCGTGGAGAAGAAGACGCGCACCCCGTCCGGATCCGCCGCCAGGGCCGCGGTGCTGTCGGTGGTGCCCAGCGGCTGCGGGATCAGGTTGCGCACCGTGACGTCGGTGGTGAACAGCCCCGTGCCCGGGTCGTGGTTGACGTTGGCGTTGGCCATCGTCACGTACACGTTCTGGTTGCCCACGATCAGGTAGCTGGGCCCGCTGGGCGGCGTGGCGTTGGCGCACGTCACTTGGCGGGTGGCCACCGTGGCGCGGCACTCCAGCGCCTGCAGCATCACCGGCTCGCCCGGCGGGCCGTCGATGGGGGGCGGGTCGGTGGTCGGCGAGCCGCCCCGGTCGGTGCACGCGCCCAGGAAGAGCGCCGTGCCGAGCCCGGCCGTGGCGAGCCACGATGAGGCGCGAAGGGCTGGTTTCATGACGTGCAGGGTGCTGAGGTGATCAAGGGTGCGCGGGGGCCGCAGCCCGGCGCGTGCCACGGGCCGCGGCCCGCCGG
>DASTNU010000346.1:0-2559 GCA_035720605.1 Longimicrobium sp.
TCCATCTCGCGCACGTTGCCGGGCCAGGCGTGCTCCTGCAGCAGCTGCATCACCCGCGGCGGGACGATGCGCACGTCCTTGCCCAGCTCGCGCGCGGCGCGGGCCAGCAGGTGCTCGGCCAGGATGGGGATGTCCTCCTTCCGCTCGCGCAGCGGGGGGAGGTTGATCTCGACGACGCGCAGGCGGAAGTACAGGTCCTCGCGGAACTGCCCCTGGCGGATGAGCTCCTCGATGGGCCGGTGCGTGGCGGCGATCACCCGCGCCTGCGTCCTGCGCGGCCGCTCGCTGCCGACGGGGTAGAACTCGCGGGACTGCAGCACACGCAGCAGCTTGGCCTGGAACGAGGGCGTGGTGTCGCCGATCTCGTCCAGGAAGATGGTGCCGCTGCCGGCCAGCTCGAACTTGCCGCGGCGGTCGCCCAGCGCGCCGGTGAACGCGCCCTTCACGTGCCCGAACAGCTCCGACTCCAGCAGCGACTCCGCCAGCGCGGTGCAGTTGATGGCGACGAAGGGCTCCCCGCTCCACGGCGAGTAGTTGTGGATGGCGCTGGCCACCAGCTCCTTGCCCGTCCCCGTCTCGCCGCGGATGAGCACCGGCGTGCGCGACGACGAGAGCATGCCGATGAGCTTGTAGATCTCGATCATCTGCGGCGAGCGCCCCACCCCCGCGTCCAGCCGGTCGGCGGGGGGCGCGCCGGTCTCGGCGCTGGCGCCGCGGCGGCGGGCGGCGCGGTCGCGCAGGCAGCGGTTCACCACCAGCTCCAGCTGCTCCAGGTCCACCGGCTTCACCAGGTAGTCGTACGCCCCGCTGCGAATGGCGCCGATGGTGGTGCGCATGTCCTCGTAGCCGGTGATGACGATGACGTCCACCTCCGGCATCCCCCGGTTCACCGCCTCCAGCAGCTCCAGCCCGCTCATCCCCCCCATCTGCACGTCGGTCAGCACCACGTCGGGGCGGTACTCGTGCAGCATCCCCAGCGCCTCCTCGGCGCTGGCGGCGGTGCGTACCTCGAAGTTGGCGCGCAGAAAGTGGAACTCCAGCGCCACCAGGATGGCGGGATCGTCGTCCACCAGGAGAAGCTTTCGGCTCACGGGGAGTCTCGGGGCAGGGGGAGCGCGGTGCCGGCCGGAGGATGGCCGCGTGGGGCGCAAGGGGCGAACCGCGGGCGCCGGACGGGTGTTTTCGCGCCGCCACTCGCGTTTTCGGGATGTCGATCCGGACGGTGCACGCACGCGCACCGCAACGAAACGTTGCATCTGCAACGGATCGATGCAACGTTTCCGTGACGGCGGGAAGAGGATCGGACCGGCCGGGCCCCGGCATCGGTGGATCCCGCGTTCCCGATGCGGAACGCGAATCGTTCCTTCCGGGGAACGCCGTGCCCGTCCGGGCGACTTCGTTTCCCTCGCCGGGCGTGCTGGCGGGCGGGGTGCCGGAATGGCGTGAGAGGTGCGTCCCTTGCTCGCGACGCACCTCCCCGCCGGGAACCGCCCCGCAGGGCGCGGAGCGGCTCCCCGGCGCGCGGACGCCGCCTTCAGGGCCCGGTGGGGCACCAGGGCACGCGGCGGCGGACGCTGCCCACCGTGTCGGGGGCGTTGGGGTTCGCCACGTCGGGAGTGGTGACGAGGCCGTCTCCGGGCGGGGTCGTGTAGAACTGGCAGCAGCCGCTGGCGCACGCCATCCACCCGTACTTGCCGGTTTCCTCCTCCTCCTCTTCCTCCGCGTCGGTCTGCATGGCGGCGGTGACGCGGTCCCTCCACTGGGCGCGGGGGATCTTGGGGTTGTGGTGCCCATCCTGGCAGTAGAGGAATCTCCACGCCGCGGAGAGCGCCGTGTTGATGTTGTTGCCCTGGCGGTACGCCAACCGGGCGGGGCTGTCGCCGGGGTTGAAGGCGAAGGTGAAGATGGTGTCGCCGGCCGGGATGGGGTCCCACTGCGCGCTTCCGGGGAAGGAATCTACCAGGATGAACAGCCCCAGGATGCGCGATTCCCCTCGCAGCGAGTCCGGCTGCAGGCAGGGGGTGAGGTTGGAGGAGCGGATCTCCAGCCGCACCGGCTCGCAGGTGGCGCACAGCCGTACCGACGCGGTGTCGTCGTTCCCCGGGATGTCGGGGAAGGTGACGGCGTGGGCCGCCAGCGAGTCCAGCAGCCCCTGCCAGGTGCCCTGGAACACGGCCTGGCCGAAGGCGGGCGGCGGCCCGGTGCAGGTGTCCGTCGCCAGGGTGGTCTGGAGGGCGGCGGCGGTGTCGGCCGGCGTGTCGCCGCTCTCCGGTGCATCGCCTCCGCCGCCGCAGGCCGCCAGGGCCAGGGCCAGCGCCAGGACGAGCCGGCTCGCCAGGCGTCCGGCGGGGCCGGACCGTTGTGCAAGTGCGGTTTCCATTGTCCTTCTCCATTAGGGGGGTGTGGATGGGACCCGGCCGATGGCGGCGCGGGACCTGGGCCCGGAACTCCGGGCTTTGCGCGGGAATTACCGGGCAACCTACGCGGGCCGCCGGGTAAATCCAAACTGTTTCAATCTGCTACCGCGTCCGCCGCCGCCAGGGTGATCCCCGCGCCCGC
>DASTNU010000347.1:0-3367 GCA_035720605.1 Longimicrobium sp.
CCGAGACGCAGGCGACGAACTCCCAGCCGAACTTGGCGTGCAGCGCGTCCGTGACCCGCTGCAGCATGGGGCGCAGCTCCAGGTCCAGCGTGGCGATGCGCGCCACCTCGTTCAGCACCTCCAGCCGCCGGGCGTCGAGGCCCATCGATCGGCTCACGGGGAGGGTGGAAGGCAGCCGCCGGCGGTCGGTCGGACGCTCATGCGCAACGTGGGGCAGGTGGAGGGAATCGTCGGCGCCGGCTTCAGGATGACGATCGTGTGCGTGCATCGCAAAAGCTATTCGTCGCGGACGCGGACGGCGCCGAACATCTCCGGGTTCATCTGGATGATGGAGACGACGTACGGCATCTCCGCCCACGCGAAGTACCGCGCCCTCACCGCCGACCAGTCCGGGACGCGGAGCGTTCCCCCGCGCACGTCGGGCACGGTCAGCTCGTCCTTCGCCTCGTCGATGCGCCAGCCTTCCGTGCCGCTCACGCCCCCTCGCCCCCGGCGACGGCGATCGCCTGCCCCGTGACCGCCGCGGCCTCCGGCGAGCAGAGCCAGAGCACGGCGGACGCCACCTCCTCCGGCCGGATCAGCCGCCCGATCGGCATCACGCGGGTGATGGCCCGCCGCGCCTCGTCCTCCGTCTTTCCCGCGCGCACCAGGTTGTCGATGGCGGAGGCGGCCATGTCGGTGTCGGTGTAGCCCGGGCAGACGGCGTTGACGGTGATCCCCCGCTTGGCCGTCTCGATGGCGAGCGCGCGGGTGAGGCCCACGACGCCGTGCTTGGCGGCGCAGTAGGCGGCGGTGTGGCTGTAGCCCTTGATCCCCGCCGTGCTGGCGATGTTGACGATGCGCCCCCAGCCGGCGTGCAGCATGGCGGGGAGCACCTGCTGCGTGCAGAGGAAGGTGCCGGTGAGGTTGACGGCGATCATCCGGTCCCACGTCTCGCGCGTGGTCTCGGTGAACGGCACGCCGGCGGACTGCCCCGCGTTGTTCACCAGGACGTGCGGGTCGCCGAAGGCGTCGCGCAGGGCGGCGAAGGCCTTCGCGACGGACGCCTCGTCCGCCACGTCGCAGGCCATGTACTTCACGATGGTGTGGTGCGCGGCGGAGAGCGCCTCCGCGCGAAACTCCAGCGCTTCGCGGTGCCGCCCGAGCAGCGCCACGTCCGCGCCCGCCGCCGCCAGCGCCTCCGCGATCGCCGCGCCGATCCCCCGCCCCCCGCCCGTGACGACGGCGAGGCGGTGCTGCAGCGGGCGGGCGGGAGAGGCGTCAGAGTCGGTCATCGCTGGTGATGGTGAGTGATCCGGCCGGCCGCGAGCCCGGCGGCCAATGCTCTTTGCGGAATCCGACCGGATAATCGCCGCGCCCCCCGCCGGAGCGAATGAATTCGCCGCTGGAACATCGCAAAGTCCCGCCTTCGCGGCGCCTGCGCGGACTCGGCGGTGGGGCCATGTACGGCGTCGCACGCACCTGCGCGTCCGCAACCAGGGGATCACCGGGTTGGATCGCAGTTGAAGCCCCACGCGGTTTGCGGGGCTTCCGCTTTTGTTGCCGCGGGTTCACCCGCCCGGGACGGATGCCGGCCCGGGCACTCCTCATCCTCAGATCGTCGCCGTGCCCAGCATCTCCTGCTGGCGCTTGAGGCTGCGCTCCAGCTGGCTCTTGCCGCTGAGGTACTGGTTGGGCCAGTGCTGGTCCTGCCACCCCAGCTGCGCGGCCGCGTGCAGCGTCCAGTGCGGGTCTGCAAGGTGCGGCCGGCCCAGCGCGCACAGGTCCGCGCGGCCGGCGGCGATGATCCCGTTCACCTGGTCCGCCTCGGTGATGTTGCCCACCGCGATGGTGGGCACCCCGGCCTCGTTGCGGATGCGGTCGCTGTACGGCGTCTGGAACATGCGGCCGTAGACGGGCTTCGCGTCCGGCGTCGTCTGCCCCGTCGAGACGTGGACGATGTCCACCCCCGCCGCCCGGAACGCGCGCGCCGCCTCCACCGCCTCGTCCGGCGCGATGCCGTCCTCCACCCAGTCCGTGGCGCTGATGCGGACGGACATCGGCGCGTCGTCCGGCCAGGCGGCGCGCATCGCCCGGAACACCTCCAGCGGAAAGCGCAGCCGGTTCCGCAGGCATCCGCCGTATTCGTCCGTCCGCCGGTTCGACACGGGGGTGATGAACGACGACAGCAGGTACCCGTGCGCGCAGTGCAGCTCCACCATGTCGAAGCCCGCCTGAGCCGCCATCTCCACCGCGCGGACGTGCTCCCCGATCACCCGCTCCATGTCGCCGCGGTCCATCTCGCGCGGCACCTGGTTGCGGGGGCCGTAGGGGAGGGCGGAGGGGCCCATCACCTCCCAGCCGCCCTCCTCCAGCGGCTCGTCCATCCCTTCCCACATCAGCCGCGTGGCGCCCTTGCGGCCGCTGTGGCCCAGCTGCAGGCAGATCTTCGTGCGCCCGTACGCGTGCACGAACTCCACGATCCGCCGCCACGCCTCCAGGTGCTCCGGCGCGTACATCCCCGTGCAGCCCAGGGTGATGCGCGCCTCGGGGCTCACGCAGGTCATCTCCGTCATCAGCAGCCCCGCCCCGCCCAGCGCCCGCGATCCCAGGTGGACCAGGTGGAAGTCGTTGGGCGTGCCGTCGACGGCGGAGTACATGTCCATCGGCGAGACGACCACGCGGTTCTCCAGCCGCAATCCGCGCAGGCGAAAGGGCGTGAACATGGGCGGCGGCGGCGTCTCCGGCTCCTCTCCCGCCGCCCGGGACGCGAACCACCGCTCCACGCCGGAAAGGTAGGCGCTGTCGCGCAGGCGCAGGTTCTCGTGGCTCACCCGCTGGCTGCGCGTGAGCAGCGAGTAAGCGAACTGCGGCGGATCCAGGTCGATGTACCGCCGCACGTTCTCGAACCACTCCATGGAGTTGCGCGCCGCGTTCTGCAGGCGAAGCGCGTCCGTCCGCCGCTCCTCCTGGTATTCCCGGAGCGCCGCTTCCAGGTCGTCCTGCCGGTGGAGGATGCGGGCGAGCGCGATGGCGTCCTCCATCGCCAGCTTGGTCCCGCTGCCGATGGAGAAGTGCGCGGTGTGCGCCGCGTCGCCGATCAGGACGACGGGCGCCGCCTCGCCCTGCACGTGGTACCAGCGCTCGTTGCTCACGCGGGTGAAGCGGATCCACGGCGAGCGCAGGTGCGGCGCGTTGGATTCGAGCGGATGGCCGTCCAGCCACGGCGCGAACATCCGCTCGCACGCGGCCACGGTCTCCGCCTCGTTCATCCCGTCGAAGCCTGCGCTGCGCCAGGAGCGCTCGTCGCACTCCACGATGAACGCGCTGCGATCGGTGGAGTAGCGGTAGGCGTGGGCCTGGAACACCCCGTCGCCGTTCTCGACGA